>NZ_JBHSQV010000180.1:0-81449 GCF_042658665.1 Marinicrinis lubricantis | reverse complement strand
CAGTTCCTCGTGATGAACCTGGAACGCCGCTTGCGGCTTCTTTTTGTCCTCATTCTCAACATGCTGCTGAAACGTACCGCCTACAGACAATTTGCTCTCTAATGTTTCGTTCAGCAAGCCCTATTTAACGGCATCTTGTACGGTATGAAACGAACCTACGGCTCGATCACTTTGCAGCACGATATAGGTAGGGTCGTTATACCACAGCTCTTTACCGTTCCACTCTATCGAGGCTCTTACGAAATTTCGCGCATAGCGTATGGCCATCTCTGGATGATAAAATCGCTGAATTTCTCTGCCGCTCTGCTTCACTACATATTCCTTTGAATTGGAATAGACCTGCTTGCCTGATGACGTATTCATAATAACGGAATCATCATATTTGTACGCCTCACGAATGGCATCCTGCAAAAATGCGAAGGTACGGGAGGTTTCAAGCGTTGGCGCGGTAACTTCATAAACCGGCTTTTGCTGGCGGTATGTATTTTTCTGCGCTTCGGTCATGTCGTCCCATACCCATTGATTCGTCAAAAGCTTGATCACATGGACATTGCGATAATATGCGGCGGCTTTCTTCGCCTCTTCCAAGGTGGCGAATTCCCATTCCGGCAGTGTCTTATCTCCTTGGTATAAGCGGTATTCCGGGTAATTGTCCCACATGATGCCGGCTTTCGTCAGATCTTTAACGATCGAACGCTTATGCTTCTTTGCTTCGGTCAGAGCACCGTCATACGTATAAAAGCGGTGAGCTAATGGCTGCCCGTCTACAATGACTTGATATGTCGGAAACGAGCTCCATACCCACGTTCTCGTAACAACATCCTCCACGTAACTGTTCGCGAAGTATTGAGCATATGCGACGGCTTGCGCGCGGCTTGCAAACTCCTTCAGCAGCTTGTCATTTTGAAAGACACGATACTGGGTTGTCTGATCTGATTCCGCAGCATAGGCGGTGGAAGCTAATACACTGGACATAAGGCCTAATACAAGGAATAATGACAGCAGCTTTCTTGCCTTTTTCATGTAATGAACATGCACTCCTTTCAGGTCATCTATTCTATGAATCTATTGTATTAGACGACGAGAAAGATAGAATGTTTCATTGGTAAATGGTGGTTATAAAAAGGTTCGTTTTTTGATTCGTTTTTTGGTACATTATGAATAATGTGAAGAAGTGGATAAGGATGAACATAAGATGAACTTACCTGAAGAGTTGGTGCAATATTTGGTGTATTTCCACACCGAACGGGATTTCTTTGAATGCCATGAGGTCATGGAGGAATATTGGAAAAAGCAGGGCAGGGGGCCGTATGAACCGGTTTGGCGCGGTCTCATTCAGCTTGCAGTCGCTTTGTACCATGAGCGCAGGGGCAACGTGCGGGGGGCGGTCATCATGCTTGCATCGGCGAAAGCGAAGCTGGACCGGCAGGAGACAGAGCAGGTGGGGATTGATCGTCATCGGTTGGTTCAGGTTATTGCCTCTAGACTAGAACAACTGGAAAAGCAGCCGGAGACACCCTATACAGATATGGATATTCCGATCGATGATCCTTTAATGGAGCAGTGTCTAAAGCTTGCCGCTGAGCAAAATGTAGTGTGGGGAACACCTAGCTCCATGGACAATTTAGAAGTGGTGGAGAAGCATCGCCGCAGAGATCGCAGTGAGGTCATAGAAGCGAGAAGAGCTTCATTAGAGAAGAGGATGGCCAAGAGAAAAACCGTACATCCTCGTGTCTGAATCGTAGAGGAAGGGTTGTATTGGGGAAAGAGCAAGAGCTGTCTTAGCGGCATGGAACTCAGCAAGACAGCTCTGTCGTATGGAAGGTTTATTGTTGATATCCGTCTTCAACTAAATCCAAACGTCCTGTAGCAGGATCAATGATTAAGCCGTGAACCGGAACTTTGGGCATCAGCGGGTGATTGCGAATGACCTTCACGCTGTTTTTCACGTTTTCCTCTACAGAATCGAAGCCTTTCAGCCACTTCTCAATGTCCATTCCGGAAGCTTCCAGGGTGTCCACGATTTCTTCTTTAATGCCGCGTTCTTTGAACTTGGCAATCATATCTTTAGGGTTAATTTTGCTCATTCCGCAGTCGTAGTGAGCGACCACGAATACTTCCTCAGCTTGCAGTTCATAGACCGCAACCAAAATGCTCCGCATTACGCTTCCGAACGGGTGGGACACAACCGCTCCGGCGGTTTTTAAAATTTTCGCGTCACCGTTCTTAATGTTCATGCTGGCAGGCAGCAGCTCGATAAGCCGAGTATCCATGCAAGTGACAATGACCATTTTGCGATCAGGAAATTTCGATGTCATAAAAGGGACGTATTTCTCGTCTTCGACGAATTGCTGGTTATGTTCAAGAATTTGATTTAGTAATTGGCTCATGTGTATGACCTCCTAATCGTAGAAAAGAAATAAAAGTTGTGGTTCGAATCATGCCGGATGATTATGTGGGATATCGGCATGCACAAACGTAATGAAGCCGTTCTACCGGTTACCGAATGGCGCCTAGTGCTCACGCCGATCGATGAGCGTCAGATGACTGCCGTATGTTTGCTGGCTGCTGCTTAAAACAAAGCTTTTGTTTTGTTCTCGGTAGCCCAGCTTCAATTGTTCCTCAAAAAAAACTTCCTGCCTAGGTTCGAAAACGAACTGCATGACGTTGGTCGGAAGCGGAATATCCTCTTCGGACGGGCGATCTAATACCCAGAGCTGAGGCACGCCGTCTACCGCACAGCCGCACCCTTCGGTGTCATAAACAAGCTTAATGACGGCTTGCCCAGAACCGAGCCTGCGTTCGATTTCTTTCGAAGCTTCTTCCGTAATGGTCACGTTGATCACAGCACGTCTCTCCTTTCTTCATAAAATAGTATCATAAAATATTGAAAATTCGCTACGCCCAGGATTATTTCGGAAATGGCGATGAGCTCTAAGTTCATTTTCATTTTAAGCAGGGGTATGATAGAACTATATATAAGAAGACAATGGATTTCACCTTCAAGGAGGAGTAACGATGAGTACATCCGCCACATCTTTGCGGGAAGCATTTAAGCAGTATGTCCATACGATGAAAAGCTACGAGGAAGCGGTCGGCGTGCTTTATTACGATTTGCGGACCCAGGCACCGAAGAAGGCGGGCGAGGGACGTTCCGATGTGCTGGGCTTGCTGTCGACCGAGCTGTTCAAAATGCAAATCTCAGACACTATAGGAGACATGCTGAATCAATTATCTGAGCCGGAAATACATAAGCAGCTTGATTCCATCGAACTGAAGCTGATTGAGGAATTAAAGAAAGATTATGAGCGAAGCAAGAAAATACCGACCGAGCTGTATCAAGAATATGTAACGTTGACATCGAAGGCGGAATCCGTATGGGAGGACGCCAAGGAGCAATCCGATTTTGCGATGTTTCAACCGTACTTGGAGAAAATCGTACAATTCAACCGCAAGTTCGTGGAATTGTGGGGATATGAAGGACATCCATACAATACGCTGCTTGATATGTACGAACCGGGCCTGAACGTGGATACGCTCGATCGGGTCTTCGGAGAGATCCGTGCGAAAGCCGTACCGCTCGTATCCGCGATTGCGGAATCTCCTCATCAGCCGGATGAGGCATTTCTAAATCGGCCGTTCGATAAGCAGAAGCAGCGGGAATTCAGCGAATATATATTGAAGGAAATGGGTTTTGATTTCGAAGCGGGGCGTATGGATGAAAGCGCGCATCCGTTCGCGACAGGATTGAATCTCGGAGATGTCCGCATTACGACAAGGTTTGTGCCGAACGATATTACGTTCTCGCTGTTTTCCTCTATCCATGAAGGGGGTCATGCGCTGTACGAGCAAAACATTTCTCCAGACCTTGCGGGCACACTGCTTTGCACAGGGACAACGATGGCGATCCACGAGTCACAGTCACGTTATTGGGAGAACAAGGTGGGACGCAGCTTTGCGTTTTGGAAACGATATTTCATCGATCTTCAGAAGCTGTTCCCTGAAACGCTGGAAGGCGTGTCCGTAGAACAGTTTTATCGGGCGATGAACGTGTCGAGGCCTTCGCTGATCCGAATTGAAGCGGATGAGCTCACGTACAACCTTCATATCATGATCCGTTACGAATTGGAGAAGGCGCTGATTGGAGGGGATTTGGCTGTAGCGGATCTTCCTGCTGCATGGAATGACAAATATAAGGAGTATCTTGGCGTCGTGCCTGGCAACGACGGGGAAGGCGTTCTTCAGGATGTTCACTGGGCAGGAGGGTCCTTCGGATATTTCCCTTCTTATTCTTTGGGCAATATGTATGCCGCACAATTTATGCATACGATGAAGAAAGAGATGCCGGATTATGAGAATATTATTGAAGCGGGTGAACTGCAGAAGTTGAAAGCGTGGCTGACCGATAAAGTATACCGCCATGGGAAGATGAAAACACCGTCCGAGCTGGTTATGGATATTACAGGGGAAGAGCTGAACCCGAAATATCTTACAGATTATTTAGAACAGAAATATAAAGAAATTTACCGGCTGTAAAAGGGAAGAGTACAGGTCTGAATTTTATGGGCATTCGGATTATCAAAACCGCCTTGGCGGCTGTAGCGGCGGTATATGCAGCATCGGCTCTAGAATTGGATTACGCAACTTCTGCTGCACTGCTCGCGGTTTTAGGACTTGATGTGACGAAGAAAAGAAGCTTGAAAAACGTCTCGCAACGCTTTGGAGCTTCGCTGCTCGGCCTTCTTTTCGGCTCGCTTATTTTTATCGTGCTGGGATTCTCCTATTGGGTGATTGGGTTATTCATTTTAACGGTATATCCCGTTTTGTCCCGGGCACGGCTCAAGGACGGGATTGTGACCAGTACGGTCATCGTCATCCACGTCTTTAATCAACAGCACGTTAATTGGGATATTATCTGGAACGAAATCCAGCTGCTCATTGTCGGACTGGGATCGTCCATGCTCCTTAATTTTATTTATATGCCGAAGGCAGATCAGCAGCTATACAAATTAAGGCAGCAGGTGGAGGAGCAGTTCAGCCGAATCTTCCTTCATATCGCGAATCAATTGCGGGATGAGCATTATGTATGGGATGGTGAAGAGTTTATTCTTGCCGATCGCTCTGTTCAAGAAGGAAGGCAATGGGCAAGAAAGGCATCGGAGAATGCACTTTTTCGAGCCAATGCAGACTGGGAGATCTACTTTCATATGCGGTCTAACCAGATGGAATCGATCGCCCGTTTGATGGATATCGTATCCCAAGTATATCAGCGACTTCCGCATGGCGAGCTTACGGCCGAGGTGTTCGAGGAGCTGAGTGAGAACGTGAAGGAGCGTTATTATACGGGACGTGCTGAAGCGAAGTTGGCCGAACTGGAGACCCAATTCAAGGGTATGGATTTGCCGCAGACGAGGGCGGAGTTTGAGGTGCGTTCCGCCATCTTACAGCTTTGTGTGGAACTTACGCATTTTTTATCTTTTGCGAAAAAAGAAAAGAAGCAAAAATAGGCCTGACCGTGATTTGCTGACAAACTAAAAAGTTTTTGTCACTCTAGACGGGTGTCCTGCATACACATGTATGGAATGACTGTATGGAGGAGGTTAGAAAGGATGTCGATCACGGATCGCGACTTACATGTTAGAGAAATCATCACAAAAGCTGTCTGCGGCAAAGGCCGTAAATTCTCACAAGCGACCCATTCCGTAAACCCGCCTCATACGCCCAGCAGCATCTTGGGTGCATGGCTCATCAATCATCAATATGAAGCGGTTAAGTCCAGTGGGGGCATTGAGGTAGTAGGTACTTACGATATCAACATTTGGTATTCTTACGACGGGAATTCCAAAACCGATGTCGCCAAAGAAACGGTTTCCTATGTAGAAGAAGTGCCGCTCAGCTATCTAGATCCGAAGCATAGAGCCGCTACCGAGGAAGTATACGCTGAAGCCACTCAGGAGCCGAACTGTGTGGAGGCGAATCTTACCTCGGACGGGACTGTACGGATTAGAGTTGAACGGGAATACAGAGTCGAAATGGTTGCTGAAACGAAGGTTTTCGTAGTGACGACGGATAGCAGCGGCGATTTCGATGATAAGGACCTCGACTTTTATGGGGGAGACGAGGACACGGAATTTGAAGATTTGGATCCCGAATTATTGGACGACGATTTGGATTAAGCTCTGTCAACTTTCGCTGTTGAATCATTTTCACAAACGGTTGGAAATGCTGAAGTTGAAACTACATATTGATCGTTATACCGAACGGTACAATATGTGGTCTTGATTTGAAGCAGCCAGAGTTATGAAATGGGTTCATAATGTATTATATTCCGTACCCATGCATGGGAGGGGGCTGAAGCCCTCTTTTTTGCATTTTATATGATAAAATGGGCGGCTGCTTGTTCAGCCAGAGGAGGATAACGGATTGGGAGCGATATTGTGGGGGAAATCGGAGGAAGATGTGAATACCTTTGCTGCACGTCTGCGAATTCCAGCGTGCACGGGGGGATTGCGGCCGTCCAAGGAGCATATCGTGATTCCATGGAAGGTAGAGGAATACCGCGGAGACTGCAGTCTCATGCTGAACGCGCCTTCTTTTGTGAAGAGGGCAGGGGATCGTCAAGCCATGGAACGGATATTGGGGTTGTGGGCGATCCCGCATGAGCTGACGAAGTCGGCACTCTATAAAGTACTGATTTTTCAATCGGAACCGTTAGTTCTTCGTAAAAGACAGCTCTGGACTGCTTCTGGAGGCCAGGAAGGGACCGATTCTGCCGAAAGAGGACGGTGGACGGCTCTGGAGCTCGATCACACAAGGCCGCTCGTGCGAAAGCTGTGCCGTTTGGCGGTTAAAGCCTTATATGCCGCAGGCCTTGATTATGGCGAGGTTGGTTTGCATTGGAACGATAAAGGGGAAGAAGCGGTTACCACGATCGTTCCCTATCCCGAGCTTACAAGGTCTGATCAGGAGAAGTTCATACAGGCGATTCAGCGATTTTCCGATCAGCTGGATGTCTCTGCGAAAGTGCCGGACAGCTTCATGATTGGAGCGGATCTGGAATTTGTTATTTGCCGAGAGAATGGCGGTATTATGATGGCAGATCGCTTGTTTGGCAAACAGGGCAGCATCGGCAGCGATTCGATTTGGTCACGGGATCGAAAGATGATCTACCCACTGGCTGAAATAAGACCGAAGCCTGGCCGAACACCGGAGGAGCTCGTTCGCAGTATTCGCAGCACCCTCCTTAAGGCCGCTCGCAAAGCACCGAAACCGGAACTCATCTGGAAAGCGGGAGGCATGCCGCAAGGGCGGCTTGAACTGGGGGGACATTTGCATTTCAGCGGCACCCAGATGAATCATTTTTTGATGAGAGCGCTGGATAATTATGCGGCGCTGCCGCTCATCCTGATTGAGGATGAAACGACTAGCAGAAGAAGGCCAAGGTTCGGATTTCCCGGCGATGTGCGTTGGAAGAGCCACGGCGGCTTTGAATACCGCACGCTGCCAAGCTGGATCGTATCTCCCAGGGCTGCAAAAGGGGTCTGCGCGCTCGCTTATGTCATTGTCCATCATTACTGGAAATTACAGGATAGACCGCTGGATCAGCCAGAAACGCTGAGGGACTATATGGAGGGTCACAAATCTGGTCTTTACAGTACGGTTCGATCGCTTTGGAAGCAGTTGGAGCAAACTTCAACCTATAAGCAGTATGAACATTATTTGACACCGCTAAAGCGGCAAATTTTCAGCAAAAAGTCTTGGAATGAGCAGAGGGATATACGCTGCACGTGGATGCTCCCGCCATACGAGCCCGTCACGATTTCTACTTCGCCGCGAGGAAGCTGATGCAACAGAGGGTTGGTGTGCACAGGATTCATGTTATAATAGAATTTAAGTCTAGTAGAATGGACAGATGATGGAACAGTTAAAAATGGAGGATCGACATGGCACAATACACCCCAATGATCCAACAGTATTTGGAGATTAAACAGCAGGTTCCTGACGCGATTCTTTTTTTTCGTCTTGGGGATTTTTACGAGATGTTTTTTGAGGACGCAGCACTGGCTTCTGCGGAGCTGGAAATTACATTAACCGGCAGAGAAGGCGGGGCAGCCGAGCGCATTCCGATGTGCGGGGTGCCCTACCATTCTGCCGACAATTATATAAGCCGCCTCATTGAAAAAGGGTATAAGGTGGCGATTTGTGAGCAAGTGGAGAACCCTGCCGAAGCGAAAGGTGTCGTACGGCGGGAAATTGTCAGAGTTGTTACCCCAGGGACGATGATGGAGGGCAAAGCTTTGTCTGACGGGGAAAATAATTACATGGTCAGCTTGGCGAGAAGCGGACATGAATTCGCGCTGGCCGCCTGTGATGTTACGACCGGTGAGCTTCATCATACGACAGTGAACGGTTCGATCGCGCAAATCTTGGACGAGGCGGCTGTTTATCAGCCTTCCGAGCTCATCGTCGATCCCTCGCTGACAGATGAATGCCGGGAGCGGACGATGGCTTGGACGAAGGTCCCGCTTATTAACGGAATTCGAGTGGATGAGCCGGAGGAAGCGGCTGCTCATTTTGGCAAATCGGGATGGGAAGCGCTCAGCGCATCCGGCCGGTTGTGCATCTCGATGCTGATGAAATATTTGATCGAAACGCAAAAGCGTTCACTTGCACATATCAGAGAAATTCGTTTTTATGAGACGGATCAATTCATGCGGCTCGATGCTTTTACGCGCCGCAATCTGGAACTGATGGAAACCGTCAGAGACCGTTCGCGCAAGGGCTCGCTGTTGTGGCTGCTCGATGAGACCGTCACGGCGATGGGAGGAAGGCAGCTTCGAAGATGGCTGGACAAGCCGCTGCTGCAGAAAAGCCGAATCGAGGAACGTCTCGAAGCGGTAGAATGCTTGTACGGTCAGCTGATCACGAGAGAGGAATTAAGACAGCGGCTGAAACAAGTGTACGACATGGAGCGTTTGGTGGGACGAATTTCTTTCGGAAATGCCAACGCCAAAGATTTAATCGCGCTCAAGACGTCCTTGGAGCAGGTGCCTGAGCTCATCTCGATCTGCATGCAGTCGGGTTCCATCACGTTGCAAAACCTCGTTTCCGCCGCAGATCCCTGCTCGGATGTGCTGGAATGGATCCGGGAATCGATTGCTGACGATCCCCCGCTGGGCGTGAAGGACGGCGGATTGATCAAGGAAGGCTTTGACGCGCACTTGGATAAGCTGCGCGAAGCGAGCACAAGCGGAAAACGATGGATTACGGAGCTGGAACAGCAGGAGCGTCAGTCGACGGGAATCAAATCGCTGAAGATCGGTTACAACAAGGTATTCGGCTATTATATTGAAGTCACAAGGGCGAATGCAGCTTCTCTGCCGGAAGGAAGATACGAACGGAAGCAGACGCTGGCGAATGCGGAGCGGTTCATTACACCGGAGCTGAAGGAGAAGGAAGCTCTTATATTGGAAGCGGAAGAAAAAATGGTCGAGCTGGAATACCAGTTGTTCGTTCAGCTTCGGGACCGAATTTTGGATGAAATACCGCGTCTGCAGCTGCTGGCTGATCTGGTTTGCGAGATGGATGTGTACCAATCCTTGGCAACGGTAAGCGCGAAGTATCATTACACGAAGCCGATGATCAGCGAGAACAGTCACCTCCATATTGAAGAGGGCAGACATCCCGTCGTGGAAGCCGTGATGGAAAGTGAAGCCTTTATTCCGAATGATACGCTGCTTTTTGATGATTTGAAAATGATGCTGATTACGGGACCGAATATGGCTGGGAAAAGCACCTACATGCGTCAGGTTGCCTTAATTTGTATCATGGCGCAAATCGGCTGCTTCGTTCCTGCCCAGAAGGCGCAAATCCCGGTGCTGGACCGGATCTTTACCCGTATTGGAGCGGCGGATGATTTAGTTCGCGGGCAGAGCACCTTTATGGTTGAGATGCGGGATATCCAATTAATGACGGAGAAAGCGACACCGCAGAGCTTGGTCATTATCGATGAGCTTGGCAGGGGCACCTCAACGTCCGAAGGGATGGCGATCGCGCAAGCCGTCATTGAATTTCTGCACGATGAGATTGGATGCTTGACCTTGGTTTCGACCCATTATCATGAATTGGCTCATCTGGAAGGACAGCTTCCGCTGCTTCGCAATTTCTGCATGGCAGTGAAGGAGAAGGACGGAGAAGTGACCTTCCTGCGCAAGCTGATTGAAGGCGCGGCGGACTCCAGCTACGGCATTTATTGTGCCAAGATTGCCGGACTTCCAGGAAACATTATTCGTAGAGCGAACCAATTGCTGGATATATTAGAGGGAACCGGGGAAGCAGCGACAGCCGCAGCGATTCGTTCAGATGCTGCTCCAGATCCCGCTGTGACCGAGGAGCCGGCCCGTGCAGCAGGCAATGACAAAGTCATGGAGCAGATCAGCTGGTTCGGTGACATCCCGGAACCTTCTTCCCGCAACAAAGAGAAGCAGGAACTTGCGCCCGCTGCCGCGGAAGTGGTGAACCGGATCAAAGAAGCGGAGCTGATGAATATGACGCCGCTGGATGCGATGAATTTTCTGCACAGCCTTCGCATGAAGCTGAAGGAATATGACGAATAGAAGGAGCTGATCGGAGATGGGCTTAATTCGAATATTGGACGATCATATTGCCAACCAGATCGCCGCCGGCGAAGTGGTAGAGAGGCCTTCTTCTGTCGTTAAGGAACTGGTCGAAAATTCGATAGATGCGGGCAGCACGAAGATCGATGTTTCCATTGAGGAAGGCGGATTGGAGCTGATTCGGGTGGCCGACAACGGCTCCGGCATGGAGGCGGATGATTGCGAAACCGCGTTTGAACGGCATGCGACAAGCAAAATCGCCACAGGCAGAGATTTGTATCAAATTCGCACGCTGGGATTTCGGGGCGAGGCACTGCCCAGTATTGCAGCGGTGTCGAAGGTGGAGCTGTTGACCGCGGCGTCCAGCAGCGGTCTTGGTCGGAAGCTCGTCATTGAAGGGGGAAATGTACTTCTGCATGAGGAGTCGCGTGCACCCAAAGGAACGGATATTCAAGTGAAATCTTTGTTCTATAACACGCCTGCCCGTTTGAAATATATGAAGACGATTCAGACGGAAGTCGGTCATGTGACTGACTATTTGTACCGACTCGCGATGTCACAGCCGCAAATTTCATTTTCACTTAAACATAACGGTAAAATGCTCTTTCAAACGCTTGGCAACGGAGATCTGCTGCAGGTGATTGCTGCGATTTACGGACCGCAGACAGCCAAGCTGATGGTCAAGCTGGAGGCCGATCATCCAGACTACAGCTTGACGGGGTATGTTGGGAAACCCGAGCTCACTCGTGCCAATCGTTCTGCCTTAACGACGGTTATTAATGGACGGTACATTCGCAGCTACGGGCTGGTGAGCGCGGCACTTCAAGGCTATCATACGCTGTTGCCTTTGCATCGTTTTCCGCTAGGCGTGATTCAATTGCAGATGGAGCCTTCCCTCATCGACGTGAATGTCCATCCAGCGAAGCTGGAGGTGCGGTTCAGTAAAGAACAGGAGCTGTACCGATTTGTCGAGGAGCAGGTAAAGCGGGTGCTCAGAACCCAAGTACTCATTCCTCAGCCTGCTAAAGAGGCTAAAGTGCAGACCTATGTTCAGGAAAAGATCGATTTTGCTCCCAGTTCTCAGCAGGATCAGGAGAATCAGCAGAAGGGTGCCATCCCTGCTGAACAGGTCCAAGCACGAATGGAAGTACCGGCTCGGGAGAAGGCGGATATTCATATTAAGGAACATGCGGAAACGTATATCTCTCCAGAGGGCAGCCATTGGGAGGAGAGAAAGCCAAGGCAGCAGGACTCACATGATGCTTCGTTGCGGCCGTCTTCACGTCCTTATGCGAGTGAAACGCCCGCAGGTTTGAGTAGATCCGGCGGCTATGAAAGCAGAGCGAATACGCAGGAGCGATTCGTCTCGAAATCAAGCATGAAGGAAGCTGTTCAGCGGCTGCTGGACCAAGAAAGCCGCTCCGATGAGATCCAGTCTCCTTCATTTCCAAAGCTGTATCCGATCGGCCAAATGAAGGGCACGTATATTTTGGCGCAGAATGAGGAAGGACTCTTTATTATTGATCAGCATGCTGCGCATGAACGGATTAATTATGAATATTTTTTCCGGAAGCTGGGGCAGCCCGAACCGGCAAGTCAAGAGCTGCTTATTCCGATGATGCTGGAATATACAGCGGCGGAATCGGAGCTCCTTCAGCAGCGGCTTGGCCTGCTGGAGCAGGTAGGCGTCTTTTTGGAGCCGTTCGGCAAAAACGCGTTCAAGGTCGTGTCCTATCCACACTGGCTGCCAAAGGATGGGGAGCAGGAGGTCATCGAAGAGATGATCGAGGCGCTGCTTCAAGATAAGCGGCAGGTGGAAGTATCCAAAATTCGGGACCATTTCGCGGCGACTTGCGCCTGCAAGGCATCGATTAAGGCCAACCAGAAACAGACCCTTGAGGAGCTGGAAATGCTGCTGGACCGTTTGGCGCAGTGCCGCTCTCCATATACATGTCCGCATGGACGTCCGATCGTCGTTCGTTTTTCTAACTATGATTTGGAAAAAATGTTTAAAAGAGTCATGTAATGCTTAAAATGCTTGGTGTGGTGATGAGATGATCGTAACAACCGATGTAGAGCCTGACGAGCATACGATCGCGAAGGCTAAGCGGCTTGCCGCTGATCTGGACGGTGTATATGCACCGAGAGGCACGAATACACTGTCGAAAATAATGCAGCACTATCATGATTCGCAGCTGATTAAAGTCACGGCAAAAGAGATTCGTTGGGTACAAAAGGGAAGTCCCGACTTTTTCTTTCATCCGAGCATGTCTGCGATACGAGTGCTGAGACTGGCGAGAGGAGAGCGAGACTCGCTTTTACAAGCGACGGAGATATTGCCGGGTGATCAAATCGTTGATTGCACGATGGGCATGGCTTCCGATGCGATTGTGATGTCTTATGCCGCAGGTTCGCAGGGCAGAGTTACCGCGCTGGAAAGCAGCCGATTGATATACACTCTTGTGAGCGAGGGACTTCGTGTTTATGACGAGGCGGAGCCTGACGTCACTGAAGCGATGCGCCGGATACAATGCTTGAACATCCATCATTTGGATTACTTAAGAAGCTTGCCGGACCAGTCCGTGGATGTTGTCTACTTTGATCCGATGTTCCGCCAGCCCGAGATGGAATCGGCAGCTCTCAATCCGCTTCGTTCCATGGCGAATCCGGATTCCATTTCGTCTGAATCGGTGGAAGAAGCGGTGAGGGTAGCAAGAAAACGAATCGTGATGAAGGAAAAGCCCTCCAGCGGGGAATTTCAGCGTCTCGGTTTCGATCAAGTAATAAGGACCGGCAATAAAACAGCTTATGGGGTGATCCGAAAGGATGAGTCATCATAAACCGAAACTGTTGGTTCTCATTGGACCTACAGCGGTGGGGAAGACCAAGCTCAGTCTGGAGCTTGCGAAAATGCTAAATGCAGAAATTATTTCAGGCGATTCCATGCAGGTATACCGCGGAATGGATATCGGTACGGCGAAAGCGACGCCGGAAGAACGAGCAGTCGTTCCTCACCATCTAATTGATATCCGCAATCCAGATGAACCCTACTCTGTATCAGAATTTCAGTCGATGTCAGAGCGGCTGATTGAAGATATTACAGCCAGGGGCAAGCTGCCCTTCATCGTTGGAGGAACCGGACTGTATATCGAATCGGTATGCTATAAGTTTGAGTTCAGCTCGGCAGGACAAGACGATGCGTATCGGAAGAAGCTGCAGGATATGGTACAACGGGACGGACCGCAAGCTGTGCATCTTATGCTGGAACACATTGATCCGGACAGTGCGAAGCGAATACATGTTAATAATTACCGGCGCGTTATTCGTGCATTGGAGATTTATCACATCACCGGAAAAACGGCGACGGCATTTTTACAAGGTCAAAAAAAGGAATCGCCGTACGAATTATGTATCGTTGGTCTCACCATGGATAGAGCAAAATTGTATCAGCGTATTGAGCAGCGGATCGATGAGATGATGGAGCAGGGACTCCTGGAGGAGGTCCGTCGACTCTTGAATCAAGGTTATCATCGTGATATGGTATCGATGCAAGCTCTAGGCTATAAAGAAATCATCGGATATTTGGAAGGTGAGTATCCTTTAGATGCCGCTGTAGAGCTTCTGAAACGGGATACGCGCAGGTTCGCAAAACGCCAATTGTCATGGTTCCGCCACATGGAAAATATCCATTGGCACGATGTGACAGAAGGAAATTTTTTCGAGCATTTACAGGTAATTCATGGTATAATAGCAGGAAATCTTCGACTTCGTGCTGAATATACATAAGGTATTTGCGCGTGACTGTTTTTTTGTTTCTATGAATTCAACCTTAGGGGGTATTATGTGATGAATAAAACGATTAATATTCAAGATACGTTTCTGAATCAACTCCGTAAAGAGAGCATACCGGTTACGGTGTATTTGACGAATGGCTTTCAAATCCGCGGCTTAATTCGTGCCTTTGATAACTTCACCATTATTATTGACAGCGAAGGCAAGCAGCAGATGGTATATAAGCATGCGATTTCGACGTTTACACCACAGCGCAACGTTTCATTAATGTCCGAATCCGCGGCCTCTGAATCCTAAACCGTAACTTTTTCGTATCTAACATCGTCTAATCCATTGGATAGATTAACAACCCATCGGGGTTGTTTTTCTATTTATGGAGTAAAAGAGCGATGTTGCTTCTTATGAAGGTCCGCCCATCCATGCCGCACATCAATCATGGACCTTGTACATTGGAAATGGAGTGAGAATCGTGCAGGAGAAAAAGAACAGCACAGCAAGCAAAAAATCGGTATCGAGAAAAAGAAAGCCGAAGAAGAAAAAGTCACTTGGCCGCGTTCTTTTTATTTTGTTTATGACAGCGGCTGCCGCAGTGTTTTTAGCGATTGTCGGATATTTGATTATTATTTTGCAGGGAGAACGAATGCTTCAGGCGAACTTAGACAAAATCGAAATGCCTGAAGCGTCCATCGTATTGGATCGGGAAGGCAATGAAATCGGAAAGCTGCTCAAGGAGAACAGGGAATACGTTTCTCTGAAGGAAATGCCTGATCTTCTCGTAGAAGCCTTTGTTGCAACCGAGGATCGCAGATTTTACGATCATTCCGGGATCGATTTTATTTCGATCGGTCGTGCCGTCGTGAAGGACATTATGGCCAGAGGGCTGGTAGAAGGCGGTAGCACCATCACGCAGCAGCTTGCACGGAATTTGTTTCTCGACAACGATAAAAACTTTTTGAGAAAAGCGACGGAGGCATCCATCGCCATTGCACTCGAAAATAAATTTACGAAAAATGAAATTCTTGAAATGTATTTAAATCGGATCTACTTGGGAAGCGGCACATATGGTGTAAAAGCTGCGGCCAAGCACTTTTTCAATAAAGAGCTCGATCAATTGGAAATTTGGGAAATTGCAACATTAGCCGGACTGCCGAAGGCTCCGTCCACATTAAATCCGATGGCGGATCCGCAAGCGTCCAAAGAGCGCAGGGCCGTCGTGCTCTCTCTAATGAAGGAAATGGGATTGATCAGCGAGGAAGAGCGAAAAGCCGCAGCAGAGGTGGATTATGTTGCGCCGAACATCCCAGAAGATGATCATTACGCTTCATACATGGATTATGTTATTGAAGAGATTAAAGCGAAGACGGGATTAACGGAAGAACAGCTGAATATGAACGGCTACCGGATCACGACCGCGATCAATACGCAAGCTCAGCTAGCGATGGAGGAAGTGTTCTCCGATCCTGCTAACTTCCCGGAAGACGGAACGGATCAGATCGTTCAGGCGGCCATGACCATCGTCGATCATCGTGACGGCACTGTCGTCGCCATGATCGGCGGCAGAGATTATGCCAACCGTGGCTTTAACCGTGCCACCTCTCGGAACCGGCAGCCCGGATCCTCTTTTAAACCGCTTGTCGCTTATGCTCCGGCGATGGAAACCGGTGATTGGGGCCCAGACTCGCTGTTGAAGGATGAGAAAATGAGCTTCGGCGGATACAGCCCGAACAACTATAACAATCGATATCAGGGGCAGGTAACGATGCGAACGGCGATCAGAGATTCGATCAATGTGCCCGCGGTATGGCTGCTGAATGAAATTGGAGTCAAAACGGGCATGGATTACGTCGAAGAGCTGGGAATAGATTTGGACGATGAGAATGATCGCAACCTTGCTATCGCGCTAGGCGGATTGACCGGCGGCGTTTCTACACTTGAGATGGCCCAAGCTTACGGAATGTTCGGAAACGGCGGGATGTGGAATGAAGCGCACGCCGTTCTGAAAATCGAGGATAGCGAAGGGAACTTGATTTATGAATATGATCCGAATACGAAACGAATGATGTCCGAAGAGAATGCGTATGCGATGACCGACATGCTCGTGAATGTGGTGCAGAACGGTACGGGTAAAGCTGCGCGAATGGATCGTCCGGTTGCAGGCAAAACCGGTACGACGCAGATTGGTATTGAAGGCATTACAGATGCAGCCAATCGGGATATTTGGTTTGCCGGATATACGCCGGAATGGTCGGCGGCCGTATGGGTCGGGTTCGACAATACGAATGAAGACAATTATCTCGTGGCTAAAAGTGCGGCTGCGGCGGAAATATTCTCTAGTGTCATGACAAAAGCGATGGAAGGAATGAAGGTACAGTCGTTCCCAGCTCCGAAAGGATATGAAGAGCAGGAGGAAGAGGAGGAAGAAGTCGAACCGCCGAAGCAGGCTACCGGGTTGACAGCGGAATTCGATCCTTTCTCGAATAGTGTGCTGCTGAACTGGAACGATGCAGGTGAAGGTTTACAGTACAATATATATCGCCAGACTGCAGGAGAAGAAGCGGTACATCTGCTGACCTCGAAAAGTACTGAAGTAGAAGATATGACGGTTCAGCTGAATACGTCCTATAAATATTACGTCACGGTGCTCGATCCAGAGACAGAATTGGAAAGCGAGCCTTCCGAAAAGGTTGAAGTGGTCACGCCGGAAGAGCCCTTCATTCCAGAACCAACAGAGCCGATTGAACCGGATGAGTCCAATTCAGGTGGGAACACCGGCGGCAATTTAGAACAGCCTCCAGTGGGTGAAGAAGATCCGCCGCTGGAAGAGCAGCCTCCGGCAGATGAACTCCCTATAGAGGAGCTGCCGAATGAACCGGCTGAAGGAGATCAGCCTCCTGGCGAGAACGATCCATCGACGAATAACGGATGAAGGCTTGTTTGGAGAAATGATGAATCCGGACAATCAACAAAACAGAGGACCATTATCAGAAGGAGAAGGCCCATCGAGATAGAGCATAGAAGTAATCCAATGATGCCGCGGGTGAGGAGTATGAAAACAAATAAGAAGCGAAGGAAACGAGGGATATGGAGGACGATGGGCAAGCTGGTTGCAATCATTATGGCATGCGGGTTGTTTTGGACCGGGTATGTTCAATGGCAAATTCACACCACCCAAGACAGCAGGCTGGAAGAGCCTGTAGATGCAGGGATCGTGCTGGGGGCGGCTTTATGGAACGGCGTTCCATCTCCGGCTTTGAAGGAAAGACTCGATCATGCACTTGCCCTGTACAACGACGGCAGCTTCCGGAAGTTTATCGTCAGCGGCGGATACGATGTGCCGGGTGCAAGGTACACAGAAGCCGAAGGAATGAAGAATTACCTTGTCGAGCACGGCGTTCCGCCTGAGGATGTGCTGCTGGAGAATCAAGCGACAAGTACGTATGAGAATATTAAGTTGAGCAAAGAGATCATGGATGATCATCGCCTGAGTACGGCGGTGATCATCACACATTCTTATCACGGAGCGCGAGCTAAAGATATTGCCCAATTTTTGCAATTCGAGCCGGCGATCGTATCAACTACGCCTTCCAAGGTAATGAATATGGCATGGCATCAATTTAGAGAAACATTGGCTTTTACAAAATGGCAATTAGACAAGCTTCAGCTCAGTTTAAAGGGAGAGCACTAAATACATAAGGATAGGAAGGGAAAGCATGGATAAGCTGGAGCGGCTGCAGCAGCAGATGAGCTTTCTAGTCGAAATCGACAAGTTGAAGACCATTTTAAGACAATCATACGTTGTCCATGAGCATCGGAGAGAGAACGATGCGGAGCATACTTGGCACATTGCCCTCATGGCCGCTTTGTTGTCGGAATACGCGGATGAGGAATTGGATCTTCTGAGGACGGTACGCATGCTGCTCGTACATGATCTAGTCGAAATCGATGCAGGTGATACTTTCGCTTATGATGTAACAGGACATCAGGATAAGCTTGAAAGGGAAGAAAAGGCGGCGAAACGGTTGTTCTCTATACTGCCGGAAGATCAGCAGAAGGAATATTATGAGCTGTGGAAGGAATATGAGGACAGACAAACTCCAGAGGCACGGTATGCTTTGGTGATGGACAGACTGCAGCCGATGCTGCAAAATGTGTACACGAAAGGGGCCTCATGGAGAAAGCATGGAGTCACAGCGGATCAAGTGATTCACAGAGCATCCGTGATGAAGGACGCCTCGGTTCAACTGCATGATTTCGCTCTTCGGTTGATCGAGAACGCGGTCAAGGAAGGGATTCTACTGCCTGGAACTGAATCGGAACTTACATAGAATCGCTGTTACGGTGTAGGAGGTGCTTGAAGCAATGAACATGGATATACTGCATGGAATTGAAGGGGCTAAAGCGGCAAAGGGCTTGACGGTCGTCATTGATGTATTTCGAGCTTTTTCTTTAGCGTGTTACGTAATGGGTAACGGAGCAGATAAAATGATTCCTGTCGGTGATTTAGAGACAGCTTATCAATTGAAGAAAAGGTGGAGCGACTCCATATTGATCGGTGAAAGGGGAGGTGTAATTCAGCCGGGATTCGATTACGGCAACTCCCCCGCTGCGGTACTGAATGTGAACTTTCACGGAAAAACGGTCGTACATACGACCAGTGCCGGTACACAAGGGATCGTAAATGCTGTGCAGTCAGATGAGATAGTGACCGGCAGCTTCGTCAATGTCGGAGCGATCATACGTTATATACAGCAGCGGCGGCCACAAAATGTCTCACTCGTTGCCATGGGCTGGGGTGGAGAGGAACCTGCCGATGAAGACACGTTGTGTGCGGAATACATTCGGGATGGACTGCTTCAGCGGCAAGTAGATTTTGAGCGGATTCGCCATTTTCTTCGGTATGATAGCCAAACCTACAGCTTTATGAGGCTGGATGGGGAGGCTTCGGCACCGAAGGAGGACTTTGACCTTTGTTTGAGTCTCGACCGCTTTTCGTTCGTGCTTTCAGCACAAAAGGATGAGCAGATCGGACAATTTGTTCTTCATCGGATCGATGCATAAAGCATAAAATAGAATCAAGCTCATGATCAAATCAGTCAGGAAGACACTTTCTTGGCTGATTTTTTTCGTTTGAGTATTTTTAGTTGAAAAGCTAGATGCGCTGCCGATTATACCTATGGAAGCGAGGAGGGCTTTTGATGAATATAAATATGAGCTATATCTATATCTTATGGATCATTTATGCAAGCGGAAATTGTATATATTTTTTGTATCAGTTTCGGAAAGCTCTTATTCTCGGTAATCAAAACGAAGCGGTTCGTCTGTTTGTGAAATCGATCATCATGATCCTCGGTATACTCTTTTTTGCTTACTTGCTTTGGACCACGTAAACCTTTACATTGATCTATGAACCAGTTCTTGCTCATATATTGACATAGTGATTCGTAGTAACTATAATGGTTACAACGGTGGTGGTTCACTTGAAACAAATTAGCACTCGTTTTTCAATTGCTGTACATATTCTTTCCTTAATTGCAGTCAGTTCGAATGAATGTACGGGAGACTTCATTGCTTCCAGTGTGAATACCAATCCTGTCATAATTCGTAGAATTATGGGTATGCTGAAAAAGGCAGGGTTCGTGGAAGTGCGTCCCGGTGTTGGAGGGGCTGCGCTGCGCAAAGAACCGGAGGATATCACGCTTCTTGATATTTACCGGGCGGTACATGTCATTGAAGAGGATCAATTATTCCGTCTACATGAGGATCCGAATGAGCATTGCCCCGTTGGACGAAACATTGAGAGAGTCCTTCTGTCGGAATTGAACGAGGCTCAGGCTGCGATGGAACACAGGCTGGGACAAACCAAGTTGAGTCAACTCGTCAATCATTTCAAGTAAATGAGAGCTCGATGAAGAGCTTTTATTTTACATCTATGTTGTAACTGATTTTGTTATAACTTATTCGATTACATCAAAATTCTAAAAAATTTGGGAGGAATAAAAAAATGAAGATGTTAGTTACAGGAGCTACAGGAAAATTAGGAACCAAAGTGGTAGATACGTTATTGAAATCTGTGCCAGCGAGCCAATTGGCTGTGAGTGTCCGCAATCCGGAGAAAGCGGAAGGACTGCGTTCGCGTGGAGTTGACGTTCGTCAAGGAGACTTTGACCGTCCTGAAACATTGGATGCTGCATTTGCAGGGATCGATCGTTTACTAATTATTTCCGCGGATGGAGACAACGACACAAGAATTCGCCAACATACCGCTGCCGTAAACGCAGCAGAGCGGGCTGGTGTTGGATTTATTGCTTATACCAGCATTGCCAATGCCCAGGAGAGCAGCAATTTCCTCGCGCCTACTCATCAGGCAACAGAGGAAGTCATTTTAAAAACAGGCATTCCTTACTCCTTTTTACGCAACAATTGGTACTTGGAAAATGAAATATCCAGCATCCAAGGTGTGATGGCTGGAGCTCCTTGGGTGACATCTGCAGGATCCGGAAAGGTAGGTTGGGCGCTGCAGCAAGATTACGCTGAAGCAGCGGCTGCCGTATTGGCGGGGACCGGACATGAGAACACGATCTATGAGCTTTCGGGCAAGCTAATGAGTCAAGAACAACTGGCTTCTGCTCTTGGCACCGTGCTTGGCAAGGAAGTTCCTGTGCAGCAAGTGGATGACGCGACATATGCCGATATCATGAAAAGCGCGGGTGTTCCTGAATTCCTCCTGCCCTTCCTTCTAAACATTCAGAAAGGGATTCGAGAAGGCACACTGGAAGTAGAGAGTGATGATTTCGAAAAACTGTTGGGTCGTCCAGCTGCCCCAATCCAAGACGCACTGATCCAAATCGTTAACGGAATCACACAGGCTTCTTAAGAAATATTGCTGCGGACAAAATAATCTCACAATTCCGTTCTATCGATCTCAGCCGGGAAGAAAGCCTTCCTGGCTGATTTTTACATTTTCGGCCGAAAAGTGCTTCAGGCAGCTTTCACGGAACCGAAGGTACGCTTCTGGGTGAAACCAGCGATCCAGCTCCTCTTCGGTATAGTATTGCTCCATATGCAGCTTCTTCGTCCGTCTTCCTTGTGCTCCGTCACCCATGTAGTAATCGTCGATGACGACACGGCCGGTAACACCAGCAAGCTTAGCAGGAAAAAAGTCCGAGGACGGCAGAAGCGGGGAAACGGCTGCTTGGGTCGGAATTCCTGCGTTGGTCAGTTCTTTTAGCACGCGCAGGCGTGCAGGGATTGGCGGCGCTTCCGGTGTGAACCTTTTTCTTACGTCCTCCAAATCTGTTTCCACCGTGATGCTGACTCTGATTCGGTCTCGAAGCTTCTCTAAGAGAGGGAGATCTCTGCGAACTAACGGACTTCTTGTCTGCAGGAATAAGAAATCGGGAGGATTCTCTGCAAATACTTCGAGTATTCGTTTCGTGATTTCATGCTGGTGCTCACTAGGCTGATATGGATCTGTGCTGGACGACATGAAGATCGTGACGGGGCCTTTTTTCTTCGCGTTTCTTAATTCCTTCTGAAGCTGCTCGGGCGCATTCGCTTTTATGTCTACCCAGCTTCCCCAGGGCTCTCCCCGGAATATTGCATGCGGAAATGATCTGACATAGCAGTACGAACAGCTGTATGCACAGCCGGAGTATGGGTTCAGCGTATGTGTATAACCCGACAGAAATCCTGATGCCGGAGTCAAAATTTTTCGAATTTCTTTCGTTTGAATATGCTTCATTTTGCTGCTCCTTGTTAGAAGTTGACGAATGTCACAAATCTGTCACAACCCGTGACTAAAAGCGACAGCAATTTACAGATTCGAAGGGTTACAATCATTATCGTTGTCATATTTATTATAGGAGTTTGAGAGATGGAAAAAAAGCAGTTGATGGAAACAATCGAGCGGCTGCGCTCGGAAATGGTGGAGTTGGCGGAGATTAAAGGAAGCATGCTGGATGATCATGTCATTGCAATCAGTCAGAAGCTGGACCGATTTTTAACGTATTATCAGATGAGAATGCAGCTTGGCGGAAAGAATACAGTAGGGACCATATCGTTCTCAAAGGCGGTTTGACAATTTGAACAATGTACAGTTGAACCATACGAGCACTTTTCTCGCGATTTCTTCTCAAAAGACTTGGCGGGAATAGTGCTTTTGTATTTTTACCCTGCGTATATATGAATTATTGAGCTTCTAAAGTTTAGGAGTGTGAGGCATGAAGGAACATACTGTAGATACCGACATCAAAATAAGTCAAAAGAAAACGCGCCAAATCCAAATCGTGTTGAATCAGCCCGAAAAAATAAAACAAGAACCCAAACCAGTCACTGCTGCGCGGGATAAAGCGATGCCTCGGAAGGATGAACCGGCAGAGCTGTTTGCGGAATTGAATAAATTGATCGGACTCGAAAAAGTAAAGGAATTGGTGTATGAGATCTATGCCCTGCTGCAGATAAGAAAGTATAGGGAGGAAGCAGGGTTACATGTCGAATCACACGTTTATCATATGATATTTAAAGGGAATCCGGGAACAGGCAAGACGACGGTGGCGCGAATTATTGCGAAGCTGTTTCAGACGATGGGCGTGCTGCAGAAGGGGCACTTAGTAGAGGTAGAACGAGCAGATTTGGTTGGGGAATACATTGGACATACGGCACTAAAAACGCGGGAACTTGTAAAAAAAGCAATGGGTGGTATTCTATTTATAGATGAAGCATACAGCTTGGCACGCGGGGGAGAGAAGGATTTTGGCAAGGAAGCGATCGACGCATTAGTCAAGGCGATGGAGGACCACAAAAATCAGTTTATTTTGATATTGGCTGGTTACCCTGTGGAAATTGAGGATTTTCTGCAGACGAATCCTGGTCTTCCTTCGAGATTTCCGATTCAGGTGGAGTTCCCCGACTATTCGGTGGATCAGCTGATTCAAATCTGTGAGCTGATGATCAAACAAAGAGACTACACCCTTATGCCTCAATCGTTGATGAAAATAAAGCAGCATTTAAGCGGCATTAAAGCCGAGGGTACGATTTCGTTCAGCAACGCGCGGTATATCCGAAATCAAATCGAAAAAGCAATCCGCTATCAAGCGGTGAGACTGCTGGATCAGCACTCGGGAGTTCCCGGAAAGCAGGAACTGATGCTGCTTAAGCCGGAGGATTTTAGATTTGAAAAAGAATAAGATACCGAACGAGAAGATTATCCATAGAATTGAACGGCAGTCGCCCCTCTGATGTATGACAGTGCTCCATTAGCGATTGAACAGGAGAAAGGATGAAAAGCGATTGATGCATGAAGAACATAACCGGAAAGAAATGGAGCGGGCCATATTAGTCAGTCTCATTACGCCGGAAGAGGAATACAGTGAGGTATCGCTGAAGGAGCTTGAGCAGCTCGCAGAAACAGCAGGGGTTCAAGTTGTCGCGCAGACCACACAGCGGAGGGAACGCCCGGATGCGAAATGGTACGTTGGCAAGGGGAAAGTGAACGAAATTCGCGAATTGGCAGCCGCGCATGAGGCTCAGGTCGCGATATTTGATCAGGAGCTTTCCGGAGCGCAGGTTCGGAATTTAGAGGAAATGCTGCAAATGAAAATCATTGACCGGACGCAGCTGATTCTCGATATCTTTGCACAGCGAGCACGCACGAAGGAAGGTCAGCTGCAGGTTGAGCTTGCTCAGCACAGCTATTTGCTGCCGAGATTGTCCGGACATGGCAAGAATCTGTCGAGACTTGGTGGCGGTATCGGAACAAGAGGTCCCGGCGAGAGCCAATTAGAAATTGACCGCCGGCACATCCGTACGCGAATCCGAGATATAAAACGTCAGCTGGATCAGGTGAGACGTCATCGCGAGCTGCACCGCAAACGCAGACAAAAAACGGGAATCGAACAGGTAGCCCTCGTCGGTTATACCAATGCGGGGAAATCGACTTTACTGAATCAGTTGGCTGGCGCCGATACGTATGTGCAGAATCAGCTGTTCGCGACGCTTGATCCGACTTCTCGCGCCTTGAGGCTACCGAGCGGAAAAGAAATTTTGCTTACGGACACCGTTGGGTTTATACAAAATCTACCTCATGATCTTGTGGCGGCATTTAAGTCTACGCTGGAAGAGGTGCTTGAAGCAGATCTCATTCTGCATGTTGTGGATGCGTCCAGCCCGAACAAGGATACGCAGATTGAAGTGGTTCAAGACGTGCTGCAGCAGCTTAACGCGCATACGAAAGATCAGCTGATGATCTATAACAAAATGGATCTTATCGATGAGGGCGATTTTGGTTTGATACCGGCAGGAGAAGGCAGCTTAAAGGTCAGCGCATTGAACCCAGACGATTTAGAAAAAATCAAGCTGGCGATTCAAGATTATTTCAGTAGCGGCCTTATCGGGTATAGGCTGCCGGTACATGACGGAAAATTGCTGTCCACTGCTTATCGGCTTGGGGAAGTCGTAAAGCAGGTAACCGAGGAAGATCATACCTTCGTTTATGTGAAGCCTTCGAAACAGGAAATGGAGAAGAACGGCTACATGTTAGAAGCATATAAAATTGATGCTGACAGCAGTGCCGTGAGCTTGGGAGAGGAGTCAAGTCAGCATGGAGTGGAATGACAAAACCCTGCGGATTGCAGAAGAAGCAGAGGAGGCGATACGGCCGGCGTTCAAGGAATTAGACCGAATCACTGACCACAATCAGTGGAAGGTGATCCGGGCATTCCAGCGTCATCGGGTGAGCGATTACCACTTTCAAGGATCAACGGGCTATGGTTATAACGATCGAGGCAGAGAGGTGCTCGATGAAGTCTATGCGGATGTGTTTGATGCGGAGTCCGCTATAGTTCGTCCGCATTTCGTTTCGGGCACGCATACGATATCCACAGCCTTATTCGGTGTGCTTAGGCCGGGGGATGAGCTGCTCTACATTACGGGTAAGCCATATGATACGCTTCATAAAGTGATCGGGAAGAAGGACGACGGTACAGGCTCGCTAGCGGATTTTGGAATCAGCTACCGCTGTATTGAGCTGGATGAAGCGGGTCAAGTCGACTGGGAGAGTGTAGAAAAGGCGATTTCGCCCAATACGCGCGTCATTGGAATCCAACGTTCAAGAGGGTATTCCTGGAGAGCTTCCTTTACAGTGAATGCGATCGGCGATATGGTGAAAAGGCTGAAAAGCATTCGCAGCGACCTTATCATTTTCGTGGACAATTGCTACGGTGAATTTACCGAGCTCTCTGAGCCGACCTCGGTTGGTGCTGATTTGATCGCGGGTTCTCTCATTAAAAACCCTGGCGGAGGTTTGGCACTGACAGGCGGTTATATCGCAGGAAAAAAGGAATGGGTCGAGAAAGCTGCCTTTCGTTTAACCGCACCTGGAATCGGCGGAGAAGTAGGCGCGATGCTGGATACACTTCGTTCGATGTATCAAGGCTTGTTCCTCGCGCCGCACATCGTAGGACAAGCTCTGAAGGGAAGTGTGTTTGCGGCCGCAGTATTTGAGGCGATGGGCTATGAAACGAGGCCGCGCTGGGACGAGCCGAGAACCGACTTGATTCAAGCCTTGCAATTCCAAACGGAAAGCGAATTGATCCAGTTCGTCCAATCGGTTCAGCATGCCGCACCAGTCGACGCCCATGTCAATCCCGAACCATGGGATATGCCGGGCTATGAGCATCCCGTCATCATGGCAGCGGGTACGTTCGTACAGGGCGGAAGCTTGGAATTATCTGCGGATGCGCCGATCCGTGAGCCGTACATTGCATATATGCAGGGAGGTTTAACCTATTCCCATGTTAAACTGGCCGTACTGCAAGCGGTTGAGCGTATTACCTTAGAACAAGGTCTGTAATAAAACTTCACACACATTGACACGTTTTTGTAAAAAGGATACAATGTCAGTATCACAAACAAACTGGAAGGTTGATGTGTGATGAGTGGTGACATTCGTAGAAATATGGCATTGTTTCCGATAGGTATCGTTATGAAGCTGACGGACTTGACCGCGCGTCAAATTCGTTATTATGAACAGCACGAACTGATTGTGCCTGCACGTACAGGCGGAAATCAGCGTCTGTTTTCTTTCAACGATGTGGAACGATTGCTGGAAATTAAGAATTTAATTGAAAAAGGTGTAAACATCGCAGGAATTAAGCAGGTGCTTAATCCGGTCAAGAAGGATTCGGAAGAAGCAACCGTCATCAATGAACAGACGGAATCTAAGCGCCGTGAAATGTCCGATTCGCAGCTTCATAAAATTTTGAAGCGCCAGCTGTTGGAAAAACGTCCAGGTCAAGTATCTTTGATTCAGGGTGAACTATCACGATTCTTTCATAAATAATTCCTAACACACTAATCGACATTCTAACATTATTGAGGAGAGGATATTGTGGGTTATACCAAAGAAGACATTCTTCGTATTGCGAAAGAAGAGAATGTACGTTTCATTCGGCTGCAATTTACAGATTTGCTGGGAACGATCAAAAACGTTGAAATTCCTTTAAGCCAATTGGAAAAAGCACTGGACAACAAAATGATGTTCGACGGTTCGTCGATTGAAGGTTATGTGCGCATTGAAGAATCTGACATGTATTTATACCCGGATTTGGATACTTGGCTCATTTATCCTTGGGTAACGGAAGATCGTATCGCTCGTCTCATCTGCGATATTTATATGCCTGACGGCACTCCGTTTGCAGGTGACCCTCGCGGTATTTTGAAACGGAATTTGAAGCTTGCTGAAGCGATGGGCTTTACTTCGATGAATGTTGGGCCTGAACCAGAGTTCTTCCTGTTCAAGAATGATGAAAAAGGCAACCCGACATTGGAGCTGAACGACCAAGGCGGTTACTTTGACCTCGCTCCGACGGATTTGGGAGAGAACTGCCGCCGTGAAATCGTGCTCACACTAGAGCAAATGGGCTTCGAAATTGAAGCATCCCACCACGAGGTTGCACCTGGACAGCACGAAATTGACTTCAAATATGCCGATGCAATTAAAGCGGCTGACCAGATTCAAACCTTCAAGCTGGTAGTCAAAACGATTGCCCGCAAGCATAATTTGCATGCGACCTTTATGCCAAAGCCATTGTTTGGTGTGAACGGATCGGGGATGCACTGCCATCAATCATTGTTCAACGAGCAAGGCAACGCGTTTTACGACGAGAACGATAAGCTGGGCTTAAGCCAAACGGCACGCCAATACATGGCAGGAATTTTGAAGCATGCCCGTGCATTTGCTGCAATTACGAACCCAACGGTAAACTCCTACAAACGTCTGGTTCCAGGTTATGAGGCTCCTTGCTATGTAGCATGGTCCGCCAGCAACCGAAGCCCGATGATCCGGATTCCAGCATCCAGAGGGGTCAGCACCCGCGTAGAAGTACGGAACCCAGACCCTGCGGCCAATCCGTATTTGGCACTGGCTGTTATGCTTAGAGCAGGATTGGACGGTATCGAAAATCAAGCAAGGCTGCCTGAACCTACCGATCGCAACATTTACATCATGACGGAGGAAGAAAGAATTCAAGAAGGCATTCCAAGCTTGCCGATGTCCTTGAAGGAAGCGCTGGATGAACTGATTGCGAGTGATGTCATTTGCGACGCGCTCGGAGATCACGCTGTCGCTCACTTCTTTGAATTGAAGGAAATTGAATGGGATATGTACCGCACCCAAGTGCATCAATGGGAACGCGATCAGTACATGACATTGTATTAAGAGGAGAAATCCCTTGGCGCGTAACATGCCAGGGGATTTTTTTAGTACTGAATCAATTTCTTAATACCTTCAGCAGCTTTAATCAAGACTACTTGTTGTATCGAACGGTTCAATCGATCCATATGTAGTTACAAATTCGGTATTTAGATCATCTATGAAATGGATTAAATAGCGTTAGAATTTAAGAGTAAAGGTGGAGTGAAGGGTGCAAAACTTGTATATTGTCACGGGAGCCTCCCGTGGATTGGGCGAGGCGCTCGTTACGCAGCTGCTTCAGCCTGGGAATCGAATTCTTTGTATTTCGCGTACGACTAACGATAGGCTAAGGGCTAAAGCGGAAAACGAAGGAGTTCTATTGGATTGGGTGGAGAAGGATTTAGCTTTGCTTTCGGAAGAGGGGGAGTCTGAGTCGTTTTTGGAGAAATGCTTGGGCGCAGTGCAGCTTAATGACATAGCCAAAATCCGTCTCATTAACAATGCAGGGGTCTTGGAGCCGATTGGTCCTGCGCATATGAATGAATCGGGTGCCGTTGGGCAGCATATCGCGATTAATTTAACTGCACCGATATTACTAACATCGGCACTGCTGCGAATAACGGCTTCCATTTCCGCAGACAAACGTGTCATGCAAATATCTTCTGGTGCGGGGCGCAAACCTTACGCGGGTTGGAGCGCTTATTGCGCCGCAAAAGCCGGTCTCGATCATTTCACCCGCTGTCTCAAGCTGGAGCAGGATGAGATCAAGCATGGTGCGAGAGTCGCATCTGTGGCACCTGGAGTCATCGATACCGACATGCAGGCACTCATTCGCGGAGCGGGAGAGGAGCGCTTTCCAAGTCATTCAAGATTTGTGAAGATGCATGAGATGGGCGAGCTCATTTCGCCTTCGGATGCAGCCTCTCGTTTATTACAATACCTTGAGTCTCAGAGCTTTGGTGTGGAACCGATCGTTGACATTCGTGATTTAAAATAATGAATCAATCGCCGGAGGGATGTACATTCCTTCGGCGATTGATTCAGGCTGGATGGTAATAGGCTGCATCAGTTGATAGTTGATGTTAATGGATAAAGAAAAATCAGCCTGCGGCACAGGCTGATTAGTGGATGTCGCGGAAAAGACCAATGACCTTTCCAAGAATAGTGACATGATTTAAGAGAATAGGTTCCATAGCAGAATTTTCAGGCTGAAGTCGGAAATGATCCTTTTCCCGATAAAATCGTTTAACCGTTGCCTCGTCATCCTCTGTCATTGCAACAACAATTTCACCGTTGGATGCCGTTTGCTGCTGTCTGACAATGACATAGTCTCCGTCGTGAATGCCCGCTTCGATCATGCTTTCTCCGATAACACTCAGCATAAATACATTATTATCTCCAACAAAATGAGCAGGAAGCGGGAAATACTCTTCAATATTTTCGGTTGCTAGAATCGGTGTTCCAGCCGTCACCTTACCGACTAGGGGAACGCGGCTGACAGCAAATGAGAAATCGCTGGCTCCTTCTTCTTCACTTCCAAGAATTTCAATTGCTCTAGGCTTCGTCGGATCTCTTCGAATTAAGCCTTTCTTCTCAAGTCGCTCCAAATGTCCATGAACGGTAGAACTGGAGGCTAATCCAACGGCTTCGCCAATTTCGCGTACGGATGGCGGATATCCTTTCTCTTTTACTTCGGTTTTGATAAATTCCAGAATCGCTTGCTGCCGACTGGATAGCTTGGTCAATTCCATCACTCCACTTTATACGATATATATTAAAGAAAATTATACCACAGAACCGGAGTTCGCACAAACATGAGTTCGTTATTCTCAAAAAACAGAATATATGTTCTCAAAAAGTATTGACACAAACATGTGTTCTTGTTATATTATTAGCAACGAGAACAAATGTTTGGAGGTCGTTATCTTATGTATTATCAATCTATGCATTACAGCTCTGTATCCGCTAAATCGACAACACATCGTCGTATTGTTTCATATAAACGATTTGCTGCTAGATTAGGACTGCTTATCGTTCTTGCCGTTATCCTTGTGAGCTTTACATACAATGCAATAGCTTATGCTGTGAACCCGGGCAGTGCGAATGAGGTCATGACACAGGAGCCGAAGCAAGTCGTTGTCCAGCCTGGAGATACGCTGTGGGGTATCGCTGCAGAACATGCGCCGGAACATATGAGTCACGATGAATTCATATATGAAGTGCGTAAGTTGAACGATTTAGACAATAGTTTGCTCATGGTCGGTCAAATCTTGTTGGTTCCAATATCGTAATAAGAGTTATTTTACGGAATAGGAATGTATGTTCTTATTGGGCAGGGGCAACTATTGGATATACTCCTGAACTATGATACTGTACATTTTTTTGAAGCCCGTATCTTAGAAGTCGTTGAAGGATTGAGATCGAGCACAGCGTTAATCTATAGTTTAGAAGTATTTTAAGAACCGTTTTGTGCTGGATTCATAGCATCAGATAGGATAAGACGCCGCAGGGCGTTTTTTTATTATCAGCAGATTTAATCTAAGTCACGGCTTGGAAAATGTGGATAGAAGACAAGCTTGACAACGATCTCGAGGGATGTCAAAGTATTAATGAGAATAGGAGGAAACGCAGCTATGGAACCCAAATTAATCGAACGCATTAACGAATTGGCAAGAAAAAAGAAATCGGTTGGCCTGACCGCTGAAGAGCAAAAGGAGCAGGCTAATCTTCGAAATAAATATTTAAAAATTTTTAGAGAATCCGTTAGACAGCAGCTGGATCGCATTGAAATTGTAGATGACGATTCATCCATTAAACAATAATTATCGATACGAGGATGCTTCTGTTTATCGCAGAAGTATCTTTACATATTTAAAGGCAGAGGAGAATGATCGTTGGCACGCAAATGGAAGCGTATGGTCGAGAAAAACACAAAGGATTTGAATCAAAAGCGCAAGAAAACGGGTAGGCCGCAATTATCCAACAGTGAGGACGGTTATGTAACCTTTAAAGGAAGAAGTATTGTGCTTCCTTCGCTATTGCTCGGGGTCGCCGTCTTGTTCTTTCTAAGCTACAGCCGTGTGGCTGAAAAGGACGGTATGTTCTGGTTTACCATCAGCATGTATGCACTTCTTGCGGTATTTTATTATTTCCGCAGGCCTTACTTAAACGTTGCCCGCAATTACATTTCCACGCGCAGAATGGGGAGAGAAATTTTCCTGAAGCCTTCTGAAATTGAAGCGATCACGGTCTCAAAAACAAATATTTCGATCGCATTAAAAGGAAAGAAGTCAAAATGGGGTTTTTCCGCAACGTGGAATTTATATCCCATTGAACAAATGGATGGGGCGTTGAAAGAGTTTGCGGCGAAAAATTCAATTGCCTACGTTAATGAAACCGTTTCAGGTACTTGATTTAAAACAATAGGAATAGGTGAATCGATGATGATTAAGGCGGTATGGTTTGACTTAGACGATACATTGCTGTGGGATGACCGTAGTGTGAAGGAAGCATTTGAGTCAGCTTGTGATGCAGCAGTTCAGAAGTATCCTACATTGCAGAAGGATGTTCTCGAAGAAGCTGTGAGAAAAGAAGCTCGTGCGCTGTATGAGACATATGAAACATTTCCGTTCACGCAAAGTATCGGTATTAATCCGTTTGAGGGATTGTGGGGCAATTTTACTGGTGGAGAGCATGAAATGTTTCGTAAACTGGAGAAAATCGTACCCGAATATCGTAAAAACGCTTGGACCAACGGTCTCAAAGCGCTGGGCATTGAGGATGCTGATTTAGGTTACGAGCTAGGAGAGCATTTCGCAGCGGAGCGTAGGAAGCGCCCTTACACGTATGAGGAAACCTATCACATTTTAAAAGAATTGAAGGAACAGCAATACACCCTGGTCCTACTAACGAATGGTTCGCCGGATCTGCAGGGAGAGAAGCTGGAGATGGTTCCTGAACTCGCTCCATACTTCGATTTCATTATGATTTCCGGTAACTTTGGAAAAGGAAAGCCTGCACCGGAGCTGTTCGAGCATGTGATGCAGCAGGTAGGAGTTCAGCCGAAGGAAGCGATCATGGTCGGGGATAAACTGACGACGGATATTAAGGGAGCGAACAGCGTCGGGATAACGTCTGTCTGGATCAATCGAGACGGGAAGCAGCGTACGGATGAAATTGTCCCAAGCTATGAAATTAAACATTTAAGCGAACTTCATTCCATTTTAACTCAATTGAATTCATAATCGGTTCCTAGTGAACAAAGAGAAGCTGCCGTCATAGCGGCTTCTTTTGATATTCAGAAGTATCTTCAATGATGTAAAAATCCCCTCGTTGACCGAGGGGATTAATTGATGAAGGAGAGGACAAGCCTCGCCTTAAGAATGAACTTCGGTAGAAATCTTTTTATGATTGTTTGAAAGAAGGATCTTGGAAAGGATGGGCAATCCAGCCTTCCGTTTCAATAAACAGTCTCACTGCAACGATTTGCTTGTTGTCCATGAGTGTGAAGAAATGAGGCTTGTTCTCCGGTACCGAGATCACATCTCCAGCTTCTAATTCTACATCGAAATATCCGACCTCATCACTGCCTTTGATGATGAAGATGCCTTTGCCCGCCGTAATGGCACGAACTTCATCTTCTGTATGGGTGTGAACCTGCTCGAATTTTTTAAGGAGCTCATCCAGATTCGGCGTAGCTTCCGATAATGTGATGATATCCCAAGTTTGGTAGCCGCGGCGGGATGCTAAATCCCGGATTTCCGTATCATACGTTTCGAGTACTTGCTGCTTTTCCTCATCGGATAATACAAATTTGTTTTGAAGCTCTGCCGGCAGCTTGGAAGGATTCCAATGCTCGTACAGGACTCCTTGTTCAGCCAAAAACGCGCTCACCTTTTCTTCGCCTTGAATGCGTTCATCCGTATTTCGAATTCTGACTTCTGCCACAACAATCCCTACTTTCCTTTTAATGAACTATCCTGCAACTTCCATATGATCCCGGATAGATCATGCGATGAATTTGTATCTATTATAGAAGATTCCGTGATGGATGTCGATGCTATTTCACATTAAACAGCTAGGATTAATTCGAAATTCATGTACAGGATAGTAATTTGACGAACATTCTGTTAGACTTGTAGGTAAATTATGCGTAGGTACTACCATTTTCACGTATTATAGAAAAGAAAGCGGCCAGGGGGCGGATCTAGATGAAACCAACATTACAGGAAAGAATGCAGCAAAAAATTCTCGTGCTCGACGGCGCGATGGGAACCATGATTCAGCAAGCCGACCTTAAGCCAGAAGATTTTGGCGGAGAGCAGTTAGACGGTTGCAACGAAATGCTCGTACTAACGAGACCGGATGTGATACGCAGTATCCATGAAGCGTATTTGGAAGCCGGTGCTGATATTATTGAGACGAATACATTTGGGGCGACGAGTGTCGTTTTAGCCGAATATGATATACCGGAAAAAGCGAAAGAGATTAATTTGGCTGCGGGTAGAATTGCGGTGGAAGCAGCTCGTAAATATTCCACGCCGGACCACCCCCGTTACGTGGCGGGTGCATTGGGGCCGACGACGAAGACGTTGTCGGTAACAGGCGGGGTTACCTTCGACCAGCTAGTTGAAGCGTACTGCGAGCAGACCATCGCCTTAATTGAGACGGGGGTCGATGCGATTTTGCTTGAGACCTCGCAAGACACATTGAACGTAAAGGCTGGAAGTATTGGGATTCGCAGGGCGTTTGATATGACAGGGACGACACTTCCTATCATGATTTCGGGGACGATCGAACCGATGGGAACAACGCTGGCGGGTCAACCGATCGATTCGTTCTACATCTCGCTGGAGCACCTGAAGCCGGTTTCGATTGGATTGAACTGCGCGACGGGACCGGAGTTTATGAGAGACCATATCCGAACATTGTCGGATGTGGCACAGACTGCCATCAGCTGTTATCCGAATGCGGGATTGCCGGATGAGAATGGACACTACCATGAATCGCCGGAATCGTTGGCTCGCAAGCTGGAAGGATTCGCTGAACAGGGCTGGCTGAATATTGCCGGCGGCTGCTGCGGAACGACACCAGACCATATCCGTGCCATCGCACAGGCGATGGCAAAACATGCTCCGCGGACGATGTCAGGATCGCATCAACCAGCCATCTCCGGTATTGATACTGTCTATGTGGAGGATGCGAACCGTCCGTATTTGGTCGGTGAGCGGACGAACGTTCTTGGTTCAAGAAAGTTTAAACGCCTGATCGTAGAAGGGAAATACGAGGAAGCTTCAGAAATTGCCCGGGCCCAAGTGAAAAGCGGCGCTCATGTCATTGATATTTGCGTACAGGATCCAGATCGTGACGAGGCATACGATATGGAGCAATTTTTGCAGTTCGTGGTGAAGAAAGTCAAAGCCCCTCTCATGATCGATACGACCGATGCTCGAGTGATCGAGCTGGCCCTGAAATATTCGCAGGGGAAAGCCATAATTAACTCTATTAATCTAGAGGATGGGGAAGAAAAGTTCGAAAATGTCGTACCTCTTATCCATAAGTACGGTGCTGCAGTCGTCGTAGGAACAATTGATGAGCGAGGCCAAGCCATTACGCGTCAAGATAAGCTGGAAGTGGCTAAAAGATCTTACGATCTGCTTGTCAATAAATATGGGGTAAATCCGCAGGATATTATTTTCGACCCCCTCGTGTTCCCAGTAGGGACGGGGGACGAACAGTATATTGGCTCTGCGCTGGAGACCATTGAGGGGATTCGATTAATCAAAGAAGCGCTGCCAGATACGCAGTCCATTTTAGGTCTTAGCAACGTCTCCTTCGGTCTGCCGCCAGCAGGGAGAGAAGTGCTGAATGCCGTGTTCTTGTACCATTGTACGAAGGCAGGGCTCAGTTACGCGATCGTCAACTCAGAGAAGCTGGAACGATTCGCCTCGATTCCTGAGGAAGAGCGGCAGCTCGCTGAAGATTTAATTTTCCATACGTCGGATGAGACGCTGGCCAAGTTCGTGGCATTTTATCGCGAGAAGAAGGTAGAGAAGAAGGAAAAGCAATCGAACCTTACGCTCGAAGAGCGGCTTGCTAATTACATTATTGAGGGCAGTAAGGAAGGCCTGTATGAAGATTTAGAACAGGCATTATCCAAATATAAGCCATTGGAAATCATTAATGGACCGCTCATGAAAGGGATGGAAGAGGTTGGACGGCTCTTCAACAATAATGAACTGATCGTTGCTGAGGTGCTGCAAAGCGCAGAGGCGATGAAGGCTTCGGTTTCTTATTTGGAACCGTATATGGAAAAAACCGAAACATCCGTTAAAGGGAAAATTATTCTGGCTACGGTCAAAGGGGATGTTCACGACATCGGTAAAAACCTGGTGGAAATCATCCTTTCGAACAACGGCTATCAGATTATCAATTTGGGGATTAAAGTACCGCCTGAACAGCTGATCGAAGCCTATAAAAAAGAAAAAGCCGATGCCATAGGATTGTCAGGACTGCTGGTGAAATCTGCACAGCAGATGGTCGTGACGGTGCAGGATTTGAAGGCGGCAGGTATTGATGTTCCTGTGATGGTAGGCGGAGCGGCATTGACGCGAAAGTTTACGAAGACAAGAATTGGTCCAGAGTATGACGGCATCGTGCTGTATGCAAAGGATGCGATGAACGGATTAGATTTGGCGAACCAGCTTATGAATCCAGAGCTTCGCGAGCGAATGATCGAGGAGCTGCGCAATGAGAAAAACTCCGACGTGGCTCAGTCCGGCAAAAAGGCGCTTCCACAGTTGAGCAGGGCGGTAGAATCCAATATTTCTAAGGATGCTCCGGTATTCATTCCTCCAGATTGTGAACGCCACGTGCTGCGAAATTATCCGGTTTCGCATTTGGTCCCGTATATCAACTTCCAGATGCTGCTTGGCCATCATCTTGGGTTAAAGGGGAATGTAGAGAAGCTCCTTGAGGATGGCGATCCAAAGGCGGTGCAGTTGAAAGAGACGGTGGATCGGATACTGCAGGAAGCAATGGAGCAAGGGATCTTAGAGACGCACGGGATGTATCGATTCTTCCCGGCCCAGTCGGATGGAAATGACATCATTATCTATGATCCAGAGGACCAAAGCAAGATCCTCAAAACCTTTACTTTTCCGAGGCAGCAGGTAGAGCCGTATCTGTGCCTGTCTGATTTCTTGAAATCCAAGAACAGCGGTCAGATGGATTATGTCGGTTTTCTCGTCGTGACGGCAGGAAAAGGAATTCGTGAGCTTTCCGAGCAGTGGAAGGAAAAAGGGGATTACCTGCGCTCTCACGCGCTTCAAGCGGTTGCGCTGGAGACAGCCGAAGCGTTTGCGGAACGGGTTCATCACATGATGAGAGATATTTGGGGTTTCCCTGACCCGCCGCAAATGACGATGAAGCAGCGCCATGGAGCAAGATACCAAGGAATCCGTGTATCATTCGGATACCCAGCCTGTCCGAACCTTGAGGACCAAGAACCGCTCTTTGAGCTAATGAAGCCGGAGGATATCGGGGTGGAGCTGACGGAAGGCTTTATGATGGAGCCAGAAGCTTCGGTATCGGCGATGGTCTTTGCTCATCCGGAAGCCAAATACTTTAATGTGGATAAAGCGGAGTAAACAGAGAATCAGCGGCTCTGATTGTGGGGAAGCTGAGAGAGGACACGTTAAAGGTTAAAGGAGCTTGCCAATGGAGCTTTACTTTTTAGGTACCGGTGCAGGCATGCCTGCACGTGAACGGAATGTGACATCGATCTGCCTCAAGCTGTATGAAGAACGAGGTACCATGTGGATGTTTGATTGCGGAGAAGGAACGCAGCATCAAGTCCTGCGTTCCCCGCTAAAATTAAGCCGTTTGGAGAAAATCTTTATTACCCATCTGCATGGAGATCATATATACGGACTGCCTGGATTGTTAACCAGCAGATCGTATCAAGGAGGGGATACGCCTCTTGAAATATATGGTCCTCCGGGGGTGAAGAAATATATCGAAACAGTTCTTTCGCTGAGCGAAGCGCATTTAGACTATGATCTGATAATCTCGGAACTGGATCGTGAACTGGTGTTCGAGGATCATCAATTTCGAGTGACAATGGCAAAGTTGGAGCATCGGATCGACAGTTACGGCTACCGCATTGAGGAAAAGGAGCGTCCTGGCAAGCTGCTTCACGAGAAGCTCTCGGAGGCCGGCGTTCCTCCTGGCCCTCTCTACGCTGCGATCAAGTCAGGCAACGATGTCACGCTTGAGGATGGCACTCGGATTGAAGCCGCCGAGTACACGAGTCCGCCTATCCCGGGACGAACGGTTGTGATCATGGGAGATACCCGAATAACCGAAGGATCTGCCCGTTTTTGCAGCGGAGCGGATGTGGTCGTTCATGAAGCTACCTTTGCAGGAGACCTGGATGACTTAGCGCATAAATATTATCACACTACTGCCAAGCAGGCAGCCAGAATGGCTATGCAGCAAGGGGTAGGTGTTCTGATCTTGACGCATATCAGCTCTAGATACCAGAAAGAGGGTACTGAACAACTGGAGCAGGAAGCCAAATCTGAATTTGAAAACAGCTTCATCGCACGCGATTTCTGGGAATATGCGATTCCAAGAATCATCCAAAAACAATAGTAGAGGGAGAAGCTTCAAAGCGCATTCCTTACGAACGAATAGAGAAGATCTTTAGGTCATAGCATGGAGTACTCATCCAAAGCCTAAGTATTCCTTCCGCAGGACTCAAAGTTCACCAATGCAGTAAGAAATATGAGATTATTTTCGATGATGAAGAAAAAGAGAGAGGAAGTCGCCGAGGCGTGCTTCCTCTCTCTTTTTGTTTGGCCGCTCGCTAGCTGTTCAGCTGCGATTGATCCGTTGCTTCATCCCTAAGCTCTCCCCGAAGCCCTTCCAGGCTTTGTTCCCTGCGGGCGTTTTTAGCCTGAATGTCTTGAAGCTGTTCCTGGCTCATGTGGTCCTTATGGGCTTGTACATAGTCCTTGGATTCCTCCAAGTTTTGGACCGTATGGTCAACTATGCTTTGCAGACGTTCCACATTATCGGCACGGTTGTCCGGTTTAGCCATTCGTAACTCCTCCTCGGAAGATATGGTTTGAAGCCTTTAATAATGTCGCCGGAACCCAGTTAGACTATTCCGTTACAATCTGGAAGATGGTATCCAGGCAATCATACCGGTAGGGCTTTCTTATCTTGTAAGCCTAAGTATTCATTTGGAAAGCTAGATCGAACTGTCCTTCGAACAAACATTCCAAGGTAGTTCTGCGGCCGTTAGGCTGTTCTCGCTGGCGCTGAGACTCATTTAATATTCTAGGATCGCCTTGGTAACCGATAGCGATGACAATTTGAGGTTCAAACCTTTCGGGGATGTTCAATTCTGTTCTAGCCCTCACACGGTCAAACCCGCCCATGGCGTGTGTAACGAGACCTTGGTTGACAGCTTCAAGCGCCAGATATCCCCAAGAGCTGCCAGCGTCAAAAGCATGGCTATTGATGACCTTGCCTTCTGTATTTTGCTTTTCGCTGACAAGCAGTGCATAGACTGGAGCCCGTTTGCACCAATCTGCATTGAATTCATTGATAAAGCCGAGAAATCGCTCGCGGTCTTTCTGCGAACGCGCTACAATATAGCGCCATGGCTGAAGATTGTTGCCGGAAGGAGCCCACCGAGCCGCTTCAAATAGACTGAGCAGCACCTCTTCGGGAATGGGTTCTTCTTTGAAAGCCCGGGGTGACCAGCGCTGCGTAAAGAGTGGATTAATTGGGAAATCGGCGATACGGGACTCGCTGGCGGATTGTTTTTCGTTAGATTGAGACATCGTTGTATCTCCTTTCAGGAAAGTTCTTCTTCCTATATTGTACTAAATAAAAAATAAAAAACATATTTCTTCCCATGTTGGGAAAACTATGAGCTAGATCGGAAAAATTGCAAAACGGGAGGTGCGTGATGATGGATCATAATTTCAGCGCAGCAGATTATGCCGTGATTGAACAAGCGCTTCGTGAAGCGATGAACAGAGGGACCGATTATCAAGCGATGATTCAATATCGAGATGTACTAACGAAAATGCAAGGGATCCCAACCGATTTTGCAATGAACACTCCTGCAGCAACGGATGGATTCCGTTACGATTATGACGACAGCGCTGGAATTTAAGCCGGAAATCAACGAGTTTCGACTTCATTCGTTACAATAGGTCAGCCTATTACAGGGTTGGCCTTTTTTTGTCTGTTCCTGCGATTTCCCGGGAAAGGGCGTTACCATGATATATCCCGGTAGATCGATCCAACTTTTATGCTGCAAGCTACGTGATCGAGTTGAGCCACTTGTTGAATATAATGGCGATACTCCGTGATATCGATACATAAAGCACTGCAATGGATACAAGCTTTTTGGATCATAGGCTCGTCCTGGTTCATCCGCCACAAAGCCATTAAAATTATCGAATCCCTCAATCGGAGTGGTTTTCAAGAAGATGTGTTAAAAATTAAGGAAAATACAGGTTGAATTACCAATGAAGTGGAGTTATGATGAAATAGGGGTCAATAAAAGTCCCTTGGGGACAAAATGTGTCCCGATTTATGCTTCGTCCATCTTAAAATGATTCAGGAGGGAAGTCCATGGTTGTCACGGGAATGATCAAACAATTCAATATGACGAGAGAGGTACTATTAAAGACCATTCGGACAGTATCTGAAAGCGAAGCGAATATCATTCCAAAAGGCTTCAATAATTCGCTGAAGTGGCATATCGGTCATATTTTGTTTGCAGCGAATCTAGCATTTTCGATATTCCAATCCACCTCCTATTTGCCGGAGCAATATATTGAATGGTTTAAGCCAGGAACCGGTCCAAAAGACTGGACGAACGATATTCCCACGCTAAACGAATTAAGAGAACAATTGGAGCAGCAGCAGGCCATGGTTCAAGAGGTTTTTTCTGATTGCTTGGATCAAAAGCTAGAAAAACCTTTTAGAGTCAGTAACTATGGGGGCCATGAATTCATTACTGTAAGTGAGATGCTGAACTTTTTTATTTTCCATGAATCGATGCATATCGGATATATCCAATCGATCAAGCTGTTTATTCGCGCCGAAGATTAACTCATGATCGTGTTACAATACAATACCTTGTTTTGTTGTTAACCGCTCGAATTAAAGCGGTTTTTCTTTTAGGTAAAAAATAACAGAGAGAAAGAGCAAGGAGGAAACGAAAGAGGCATTGTTCTACGAACGTATATTCTGTAAAATAAAAGGTAGAATGAATCGGCAGAGGATGAAGGAACGATGAATCGGCTCACGGGAAAAACAAACAGCATGAACGAGTGGATTGAAATGATCAAGCAAATGCCGGAAGTGATGGAGAATGTTACGCATTGGCAAACCTTGCCCGCTAAACCGGCTCAATATGAAGAATTTCCAGAAGAACTGAGCAGTGACTTGCGAAGAGCGCTGGCGGAAAAAGGAATCGATCGCCTGTATTCGCATCAAGCGGCTTCTTTTCGTGCGGTGCGTGCAGGGCATCATCTTGTTACGGTTACGCCTACGGCATCCGGAAAGACACTCTGCTACAATCTCCCTGTCGTGCAAGCGATATTGGAGAACAGCAATGACAGGGCTCTGTACTTGTTTCCAACAAAAGCGCTGGCGCAGGATCAGGTTGCTGAAATGCACGAGCTCGTTAATGTGCTGGGGGCAGATATCAAATCTCATACATACGATGGAGATACGCCGCCCAATGTACGCCAAGTGATTCGAAACGCAGGACATATCGTCGTGACCAATCCGGACATGCTCCATTCCGCGATTTTGCCGCATCATACGAAATGGGTCAAGCTGTTCGAAAATTTGAAATACGTCGTCATTGACGAGGTTCATTCCTATAGAGGAGTTTTTGGAAGCCACGTGGCGAACGTGATCCGCAGGCTGAAGCGTATCTGTGCCTTTTATGGGTCGAAGCCCCAGTTTATTTGTGCCAGTGCGACAATCGCCAATCCGAAGCAGCATACCGAGGCGTTCATTGAGGAAGAGGTAAAGCTGATAGACAACAATGGTGCGCCATCGGGGGAGAAGCACTTCGTGTTCTATAACCCGCCCGTCGTCAATCAGCAGCTGGGCATTCGCCGCAGCAGTGTGCTCGAGACCCGTAAGCTCGCGGCACTGCTGCTGAGAAACGGCATACAGACGATTGTGTTTGCCCGCAGCAGAGTTAGAGTCGAGCTGCTGCTAACTTATTTGCAGGAGCTCGTCAAAAAGGAGCTCGGACCGAAAACGATTCGAGGGTACCGAGGCGGTTATTTGCCGAAGCAGCGCAGGGAAATAGAACGCGGACTTCGAAACGGAGAGATTCGCGGGGTTGTAAGTACGAATGCGCTCGAGCTGGGGATTGACATCGGACAGCTGCAGGCATGCGTGCTTAACGGCTATCCGGGTACGATTGCCAGCACTTGGCAGCAGTCGGGTCGGGCCGGACGCAGACAAGACACAGCGCTGACTTTCATGGTGGCCAGCAGCAATCCGCTGGATCAGTATATCATTGCGAATCCGGAGTTTTTCTTTCATACACCGCCGGAGGAAGCGCGGATTCACCCGGACAATCTGATGATTTTGATGGACCATCTCAAATGCGCCGCATACGAGCTGCCATTTGAGAAAGGGGAGAAGTTCGGGGCCGAGCCGATGGAGGACTTGCTCGAGTTTCTCGTAGAAGAGCAGACGCTCCATCGCGTGAAGGATCGCTGGTACTGGATGGAGCAGTCTTTTCCGGCGCATAATATTTCGCTGCGTTCAGCGGCTCAGGAGAACTTTGTCATTATCGATATGACGGAAGGTCACAAAGTGATCGGAGAGGTTGATCGTTTTAGCGCGCCAACCTTAATTCATGAAGAAGCGATCTACATTCATGAAGGGGTCCAATTCCAGGTCGAGAAGCTGGACTATGAGGAGAAGAAAGCGTTTGTCAGGCAGGTGAATGTAGATTACTATACCGACGCAAATTTGGCGGTGGAGCTGAAGGTGCTGCATGAGGATAAGCAGGCCGAGCATGGCGGATGGAGCTGCAGCTATGGGGAAGTGACGGTCAATGCCAAACCGACAATTTTCAAAAAAATTCGTTTGCGGACACATGAGAATATTGGTTCAGGACCGATCCACCTGCCTGAGGAGGAGCTGCATACGAGCTCCTTTTGGATTACGCTGCCGGATGAGACGGCGAAGCATACGACTTCGAGCGAAATGCAGCTGGCCCTTTTAGGCTTGTCCAATGTGCTCAGCCATATTGCGCCGCTTTATTTGATGTGCGATCCGCTGGATATTCGGGTGGTGCCGCAGGTCAAGGCGGTTCACACGAAGAAGCCGACACTATTTTTCTACGATCGATATCCGGGCGGCATTGGTCTCAGCGAAAGGCTGTACGACCTGCATCCGCAGCTCCTCGAGCAAGCTCAGCGGCTCATTCAATCATGCGGCTGCTTAAGCGGCTGTCCGGCTTGTGTCGGACCAATCGAAGAAGTCGGGATAACCGGGAAGCAAAAGGCACTTGAGCTGATCACTCAATTGGAGGAATGATTATGAGCCGAATGAGAGAAAAGCTGCTGGGAATGAAGCGCAAGGCGATTTCGGCGCCGGAAGAGATCTCCGAGGCCTCGTCTGATACACCGGCCGACGAGAATGGCTCGAACGAACTTCCGCGCCCATCCGTATCCGAAAACTTTCGTCTGCTTGAAGCGGGAGACGAATGGTCCGCGATGGACGTGTACCGGATCAACACAGAGTGGGGTTCGTTTCTGCTTCGCAGAAGAGTGTATCCGCTGCACCACCGGCATGGATACTATGAGTTTGGCCAGCTTGAAGCACTGCTTCCGTTTCTCGGGCAGTTAACGCCGGAGCATCCGCCGGAAAGCCTTCAGTCGCTGGCATTCCTCGATACCGAGACGACCGGATTAGGCGTTGGAGCGGGAAATCTCCCATTCATGGTCGGCCTCGGATATTATGAGCAGAACGGTTTTGTCGTGGAGCAAATGCTGCTGCAGCACCCTGCGGAGGAGCCTGCAATGCTGAACTATCTGCTTGGCAGGCTTAATTCGTGCAGCCATCTCATCTCCTATAACGGCAAATCGTTCGACTGGCCGTTGATGAAAAATCGTTTCATTCTCAATCGGGTGGCGGAAGAGGGCGAATCGATTTTAGAGCATGTCGATTTTCTGTATCCGAGCCGCAATTTGTGGCGGACGGTGCTTGAAAGCTGCCGCCTCAGCCATGTAGAGCAAAATCGGCTGGGCATCGCTCGCACAGAGGACGTTCCAGGTTCGGAAGCGCCGCGGCTTTATTTTGAATATTTAGCTGAGCAGAAGCCTGCCATTTTGCAGGGGGTTTTTGAACACAACGAACTGGACATTATGGGCCTGTCCATTCTTGGCATTCACATGAGTCTCGCGATTGCCGGGCGTTTGGAGCTGGACGAGATGGAGTCAGAGGAGCTGTATCGTCTGGCGTTGTGGTATGACAAAATTGGCAGGAATGAGCTCCGGGAAGAAGCACTGCGCCTACTGCTGGCAAGAGATGTACATGAGTTCCGCAATCAGCTCCCTTCAGTGGCCATGCTGTATAAAAAAGCTGGACGAATGTCAGATGCCGTTCGTCTTTGGACCAGCTATACCGACCAATACGGAGATCAGGCTTGGGCGCAGATGGAGCCTTGCACCGAGCTGGCGATGTATTATGAGCATAAAATGAAGCAGTATGAAGTCGCGCTGCATTATGTGCTTTTGGCAAAGGAAATCCTTCGCATGAAAAAGTCGTTACGCATGTTGACCGGTTCCAAGCTGGATGCGCTGAAGGAAGAGCTGAATAAACGGGAGCAGCGTCTCAAGCAAAAACGGCTTAAGGCATCGGAGGAGCAGCAGAGGACGAAGAATCGAAAACGCAGCAAAGGAAATTCGGATGTAGTTCATGATCAGCTTTGCTTGTGGTAGCCGCAATCGGGTTTGCATCGAATAGGAAAAAGCTGTAAAGGCAACCATATAGGTAATTAAGTAAAAGCCACCGTTCAACATTGCTTAGCTTGGTACGCTCAAAGGCAGAATTCCTGTTGAACGGCACCTATATAAGTATGAAAAGGTGGAATACACGATGCCGGAGCTTCCTGAAATGGAAACCTATTTGCGGCTGCTGACGCCTAGAGTGACGGGCAGGCCGATTACTGATACCATTATCGAAAGAGAGAAATCGATCAATGTTCCTGTGCAGCAGTGGACGCGGGATGTTGTACAGCAGACGATTGTGAAGCTTGAGCGGCGTGGGAAAACGCTGCTTTTTCATTTGCAAAGCGGAAAATGCTTGCTGCTGCATTTAATGCTGGGCGGCTGGATGTTTTACGGCACTGAAAAGGAGCGGCCCAACCGAACGGTGCAGGTGCAGCTGTCTTTTGGTGATCAGCATTTATATTTTATTGGACTGCGGCTAGGTTATTTGCATCTTCATTCCGCTTCTGCAGCGGAGGAGAAAAGTGCCGCGCTTGGAATAGATCCTTTTTCGCCACAGCTTACTGCGGAACGCTTTTATGAACTGCTGCGACGCAAGCGAAAGACGATGAAAGCATTTATGCTGGATCAAAGCTTGCTGTCGGGCATCGGCAACTGCTACTCTGATGAAATTTGCTTTGAAGCGGGAATGCATCCGCAATTTAAAACGGAGAACTGCTCGCAAGGCGATGCAGAGAAGCTGCTCTACATGATGCGCAGTGTGCTCAGAGAGGCCATCCTTAGCGGCGGCTACATGGATGAACCGATGTTTGTAGGCGATACGCTGACCGGTGGTTACAGTGAAAACCTGAGGGTTCATGATCGAGCGGATCAACCGTGCCACCGCTGCGGTACGAACATCATCATGAAGGAAATCGCCTCTCGAAAAGCCTATTTCTGTCCGAATTGCCAAAGTAAGAAGCTGTCGAATAGAGCTGCAGCGGGCATTAGAGAGGAAGAACAATGAAAGTGGGTGTCCATGTCAGCATCAGCAGCGGTTTCTTGTCCGCGGCCAAAACGGCCGTAAAGCTGGGAGCGGAGTCATTTCAGTATTTTCCTAAAAATCCGCGAAGCTTGGAAATCAAGCAGCCGGACTTCCATGATGCCGACGCATGCAGAGCGTTTTGCGAAGAACATGGGCTGTGCACGATCGCGCACGCTCCTTATCCTGCCAATTTATCCCTCGAGGATCGCGAAGGAAGATCTCGTGTGGCACGGTCCCTAAAAAACGATTTAGTCATCGCCGAATCCCTCGGATCTATTGGAGTTGTCGTTCACTTTGGAAAATATAAGGGGAAAGATCCGTTACAAGGATATCAAAATAGTATACAATGTTTAAATGAAGCATTGGACGGCTGGAAAGGACGGGCAAAGCTGCTGCTTGAGAATCAGGCCGGGGAAGGCACAACCATCGGTCTTACATTTGAGGAATGTGTGACAATCCGCAAGCTGTGTGATGATCCAGAACACATTGGATTTTGTCTCGATACGTGCCACTTGTTTGCCAGCGGAGTATGGACGGCAGAGAATTGGAGTGAATTGCATCAAAGGGCCTTGGAAATAGGTTACGTACAGCAACTATGTGCCATTCATTTGAACGATTCAATGTATGCCAGCGGTTCACATCGGGATCGACATGCGAATCTAGGTCAGGGTATGATCGGATTAGAGCCTTTAAAGCAGCTGTTAACTAGTCTGCAGGGAGCAGATATTCCCGTCGTGATGGAGACAGCAGCCTCCAAAAAGGGTAAGCGTTCGTCAGAGCTGGAGCTTGCCAAAAGCTTATTGCGCTCGTAATCCGTGATCTAGGTCAAGGTCAACAACATGGGTCATGATTAGGGCGTATGAACAGGCCATTTTTTAAGGTAGAGGAGAGAATGATCGCTGTGATCCACGTTTATTTGGATGACTTTCGCCCATGTCCAAAAGGTTTTGTGCTTGCTAAAAATGTGGAGGAATGTTTAACGCTGCTTAAGGAGTGTGAGGTGGATATTTTATCCCTTGATCACGACTTAGGCTGGGGAGAGCCGACCGGAACAGAGCTGGTGCGGGCTATGGTGGCCCGTGGCTTGTACGGGCAGCGTATATACCTTCATACCTCAAGCCAAGAGGGCTGCCGTAGAATGTATGAAATGCTGTATCAGGGAAAACCGGATACTGTTCAGCTGTACCCGCATGCGATGCCTGCTGTACTCATCGGAGAGATTGCAAAAGCCGCAAATGATGCTTAGTGTCGTAAAAGGGAGAGAGAGGGAGAAGCATGATAACTTTGCAGAACCTGACGATGCGCAGGGAAGAAAGATTAATATTAGACCATGTAAATTTACAAATTAATGAAGGTGAGCAATGGGTCATACTAGGTCGGAACGGATCGGGGAAAACGACGATTCTGGAAATGATTAACGGCTATTTATTTCCAAGCAGCGGCCGTGTTGAAGTGATGGGCCATGTGTACGGACAAGTCGATGTTCGTGAAGTCCGCAAAAAAATCGGTTATATCAGCCAATCGTTAATGGAGAAGCTGAACCTGAGTGATCCGGTATGGGAAGTGGCCGCAACAGGAGAATACGGATTTTTGCGATTCTATCAAGAGATTCCTGGAGAAGTGAAGGAAAAGGCGCTGCATATTTTAGAGCAGCTGAATATTCTCCATTTGGCAGAAAAGCCGCTGGGGGTTCTTTCCCAAGGAGAACGCAAAAAAGCGATGCTGGCCCGGGTAATCATGAGTGATCCTAGTCTGCTCATTCTAGACGAGCCCTGCTCGGGACTTGATCTATACGAGAGGGAGAAGCTGCTGGCCGATTTGGAACAGCTTTCGAAAAAGCCGCTGCAGATGGTATATGTAACACACCATATCGAAGAAATAATGCCTTTCTTCACTCATACGGCGGTTGTGCATGAAGGTAAAATTTTGGCATCCGGACATAAAGAAGATGTTCTTAAAGATGAGCTCTTCAAGCAAGTATTTGATGTGGATGTGAAGCTGGTATGGGATGCAGGACGTCCGTGGCTTCATGTGCAGGCATAGTCAAATACAGACAGAAATGGCAAGGGAGGAGAAATATGATGGAGCAAGTCATCATTATCGGGGGAGGTCCATGCGGCTTATCGGCCGCTGTCGAATGTAAGAGAGCAGGCTTGGATCCGTTAATTATAGAAAAAGGCAGCTTAGTGCATTCCATTTACTTATATCCGACTTATTTAGTGTTTCACAGCACACCGGAGCTGCTGGAGATCGGAGGCATTCCATTCACGACGCCCAATGAAAAGCCTACTCGCTTGGAAGCGTTGACCTATTACCGGATGGTAGCGGAAAGAGAACAGCTTCGCGTACATACGTACGAGACCGTGGTTCAGGTCGAAGGAACTAAGGGCGCTTTCTCTGTTCATACCGAGAATCGATTCGGCGAGAAACAGACTTATACGGCGAAACACATTGTGATCGCGACCGGCTATTTTGATCGTCCGAATTATATGGATGTTCCTGGAGAAAACCTGCCGAAGGTATCCCATTTTTATCAAGAAGCACATCCTTACAGCGGGATGAAGGTCGCGATCATTGGCGGCAAAAATTCAGCGGTCGATGCAGCTTTAGATTTAGTCCGTGTTGGCGCGGAGGTCACGGTCATTTACCGTAAAAGCGAATTGTCACCAAGCGTGAAGCCATGGATGAGGCCGTTATTTGAGAGCGCGGCGGCGAAAGGAAGAATTCGGGTGCTGTGGAACAGCCAAGTGAAGGAAATTACCGAACGCAGCGTGATTGTCGATCATGAAGGGATCGTGGAAACGCTAGACAACGATTTTGTCCTGGCGTTAACAGGATTCCGCCCGGACAGGTCTTTCTTAGGAAAGCTAGGTGTCCACTTGGACGAAGAAAACGGAGCACCAGAGCATCATCCGGAGACGATGGAGACGAACGTTCCAGGCTTGTATATCGCGGGTGTCATAGCTGCGGGCGGAGAGGCGAATGCAATCTTCATTGAGAACGGCCGTTGGCATGGAAAAGCCATTGCAGATCATATTCGTCAGCAATCAGAATAAAGAGACAGGGGAAAGGCCTTCCTCTATGGAAGGTCCCTATCTTTGTTTGAAGAACAAACAGGGAGCAGGATATGCAGCCATAGGCTGTAAAATCCTGCTCCCTTTCTGTATAACGTGTACTTTACAATAATTTTAATGAGAACGAAGACTATGAATATTGGAATGAAGCTCTTTGATCATGCTGTTTTTCAAATAGCTGTCTAAGTGGGTCAAGCCTTTTTGGTTTTCTTTCAGCAGTAAGCTTTCAATTTTGCGTTTCAAAATTTCATTTTTACGTTCCAGTACTCCTTGAGACATGGCCGTCTCTTCACTCCTTTGTGTTGGTGTGCTGCTCTTTGTCTTTTTATAAGCAGCCCGTGGTCAGTCATTTCTCTCATTATTCAGTATATCGCTTTACGACCTTTTCGAAAAATGAATTTTGCCATGATGTGACATCATTTTTGCACGCTCTATTCGCGTACAACGCTGAAAAACAGGTATCGCTATACAATCGCTGGCTTTTTCTCCTTCATGCTCGCACTCTATGTGATTAGAACTAGTGCTTTTTGGGACCTATGGTATAATTTATTAACAAAATAAGAGAATAGGGGAGTTTGATCGCATTGCAGGAACGTATCGATGGGAGGTCTTATCGTTTAGCAGAGCGATATGAAATCTTGCGAGAGCTGGGCCGAGGCGGTATGGGTACCGTGTATTTGGCTCGCGATTTAAAATTAAATGGAAAGCTGTGGGCGATCAAACGCTGCAGCACCTCCGCCAACTCCAACTGGAATACAGAGGCCAGCATGTTAATGGAGCTGGATCATCCGCTGCTGCCGAGAATTGTGGATTGTGTTCGGTGGGGTTCGGATCGTGTCGGGATCGTAATGGACTATATTGAGGGTCCAACCCTGCTGCAGTTGTTTGAACAGCACCAAAAGTCTTTGCCGGAACGGCGGTGGTTGAAATATATCGTACAAATTTGCGAAGCACTTCAATATTTGCATGAACGGCCAGAACCGATCATTTACAGGGATTTAAAGCCGGCAAATATTATTATCGACAGTTATGACAATGCCCGGTTAATTGATTTCGGCATCTCTCGAGTGTTTCAAGCGGATAAGCATCACGATACCGTGCAGCTCGGCACACGCGGATTTGCAGCGCCGGAGCAGCTGCGCGGATTGCAGACGGATCCGAGAACGGATATTTATCAATTGGGTGCACTTATCTTTTATTTTTTGAGCGGAGGCGAATATGCTGCGAATCAGAGCTTAGAACAGGTCATTCAGGATTCTAGCTGGCTGGTTATTTTGCGGAAAATGCTTGATGAACAGCCCGCGAGAAGATATCAAAGTGCCGAAGAGGTGAAGCGCTCATTGCTGCTGATGATGAAACAGTACCCGAATGCTCAGGGCGACAAGCAGGATGAGCCGTCCGAGCTGAGAATCATCGCGGTTGTCTCCGCTTATGCGGGAGCGGGAGCCAGTTACGTTGCAGATGCGGCAGCTTTGGCCATAGAGAAGGCGGGTCTTCCATGTGCAATCGTCGAATGGAAGGACCGAGCGGTCGTGAGTGAGAAGAAAAAGATGGGCAAACGAATCGTGAGACAGCAGGTGGAATGGGAGCGCAGAGAAGACTGGCTGAAGTATCAGCAGGAAGAAAGAGCTGCGGGAGCACAAGTTTTAGTGATGGATTTGGGTGACCATATCGAATGGGTCGAACAGATGGAGCTGCCTATCGAACATGTATGGGTTGTTGCGGACGGATTTCCGCATAAATTTAACGGCCCGGAGGCTGCAGTTTCTTTTCGCAGGGCCATTTCACTTCGCAAGCTTGGATACCATGTAGAATGGATCGCCAACCGCGCACCTATTCAATCTAAATATCGCAATACTTGGCTGGACAGTTTTCCATGGAAGCCGATCTGCCACTTCCCCAACGTGGATTATGAGGAATGGATTGAAGCAGAATGGGAGGGCCGTCACATTTTGCAAAGCAAGGCTCGGTATGAACAGGTAACCGAACTGCTTAAGCCTGCTGTTGAACATGTAATCGCAGGGTTAGGCCAGCGTAAGAAAAAAAGATGGTTTAACCTGTAATGCATGTGTGGTGTTCACACGACATGCATACACTGCCTCAGGAGGGAGAATCAACGTGGTCTCTGCTATTCTATTGTTCGTCGCTGCAGGATTAGCCGAAATTGGCGGAGGATATATGATTTGGCTCTGGTTGAGAGAATCTAAGTCTGTATGGTATGGAATATGGGGAAGTCTGATTCTTATCGCATACGGTATTATTCCGACATTTCAAGCCTTCCCCCAATTCGGAAGAGTGTACGCAGCCTATGGAGGCGTCTTCATCATTCTTGCCGTCTTATGGGGCTGGCTGATTGATAAGAAAACGCCGGATATGTATGATTGGATCGGCGCGGCGATTTGTATCGTTGGAGTTTCCGTGATGTTGTGGGCTCCTCGTTCATGAAGCTTACATTCAAAAAGCATGAACAGATAAGGATAAAAGGCTCCCGGTATGGGAGCCTTAATGATGATTTAATCGTGCAAAAGCTGAATCGATAGCTCCGGATAAGACTCTGTGATGAGTGCAATGATCTCCTCCAACTTAACAAGCCTAAACCCGGCAGAGAAAATATTCGGATCAGGCCTGAAGGTCATGCTTGTGCCGGTTTCTTCAGACTGTCCAACGGTCATCAATACGTTCTGCGGAATTCCGTGTTTAAAATCTTGGCGGAATATTTTGCCCTCTCTGCTGATAACAACCGATAAACTCTGAGACAATGCATTGACAACAGGAATACTGATCCCTTTCGTCCCATGGGGCGCTTGAACCGAGGCGCTTAGGCTGCTGCGCATTTCCGTCAGTACAGCCTGGACACGTGTTTTTTTCGAATCCGATAGGGCATGAACCGGAATACCGCGACCGTTATCCGCGACGGTGATGCTTCCATCCTGATGGAGAACGATCGTGACCTGAGAACAATAACCGGCTCGATGTTCGGCAATACAGTTCTCCAATACGGATTGCAGCAATAGGTGAACGTCATATTGTTCTGGGGAGTCACCTAAAAAATCACCGGCTTGGCTGCGTGCTTCCGTTAATTCGATATAATCGCTGGTGTCCAAAATTTCAGAAGCGGCCGCGAACAGAAACATCAGTGGGAGCACGCGATGTGACGGAATCATGTATTTTCCGCCCCGTTCCTCTTGTACGAGCAGATCCGCTCCCAGCAACGCTTTGAGATGGTGGTATAACTGTCCGGTGGTTCCCATTTGGAGACGATCTACAATTTCCGCGCCCGTTAAAGGTTCCGCGCCAACCGATTTCAGGATATCCAGCCGCTGTTTATGTCCCAGTGCAGACAAAATTCTCGAAATTTTGTCACTGTCCATCTTCGACAAATCGCTTGACCTCCGTACTTGCGGTTCTCTCCAGTAATGGTGTCGTTCCCCTCGGTATTGCCCGGAGAAGAACACAACGCTGTCGTCTCGATCTTCAGAATGCTGCTCTGCACGGTTCGGGATAGTCAATGATTTGGATGACAGCGCTTCTTGTCTTTCGGGGGCATGGATGAATGAATGGACAAGCTGTTGAAGCTCGTTTAACTGAGCTTTTAGATCATCCAGCTCGGCTCCAAAATTTCTTTCCAATGATATCACCTCATTGATTATTTAAATACGTAATTACGTAATTAGATAATAGCATAAATAAATGAGGCTGTAAATGTATTCAAATCTGTGCTATGGAATGCAGTCATGGATGTACCCATGAATGAAGTTAACTCTGGTCTTCATAGAAACGATGTAATCGTTCAATGCCCATCTTAATATGGTCCTCTCGAACATTTCCGTATCCGAGAACAATGTCATGCGTATGTTTTTGCTTTTCAAGGCTGTACTCTTCCACAAGACCGAATTTCACACCATACTCGATAGATTTTTCCCAGTCGATGGTACGAGATTTATCAAGAAATTCCACGGCAAGATGCATGCCTGCCTCATCCCCATGAATTTTGATCTCATCTCCGAAATACTGAATTAGAGCGTCAAGAAGCACTACTCTCCGCTGCTTATAGAGGCGTTTCATTTTAAAAATGTGCCTGTCCATGTGGCCATCGCGCATGAAATGGGCAAGTGCAATTTGCTGGAATGCAGAGGTGCGTATATTGATACTTTCTTTAATATCCGTAAATGTCGAAATCAATTCGCTTGGGATGACGAGAAAACCGATGCGGAGTCCAGGGGCGAGTGTCTTGCTGAACGTGCCAGCGTATATGACTCTTTCAGGACAAAGGGTGTGAATGGGTGGGATCGGAACACCTTTCAAACGAAAATCACCGTCATAATCATCTTCGATCAGATAGGTATCGTTCATCTCGATGAGCTTTAAGGCAAGTAGTCGACGCTGGATGGATAAAATACTGCCGCTTGGAAATTGATGTGCGGGTGTGAGCAATAACAGATGATGGGACTTGTAATGATTCATTTCATGCAGTTTCATGCCGTGATGATCGACTTCAATTGGGGTGATTTGATAATTCATTTGTTTAAAAATGTTTTGTGTAATTTCAATCGTAGGTTCTTCTAAATAAATGCCGTGATATTGCGGGTACATTGCTTTAGCAATGAGAGTGAAGCCTTCAGATGATCCCGAAACGATCATAATTTGGTCAGGATGGCAGTGCATTCCCCTTGTTCTAAGCAGATAGGAAGTGATCTCTAGTCGAAGCTCTCTATGTCCTTGAATATCTCCATAGTCCAAACAGCTGAGCGGTGAATTCAGAGCGGCTGATTTCAAATAATTACCCCATATTCGACTTGGGAAGAATTCTAAAGCGGGGGTGCCCGTTGTAAAATCGATGATGTCGTCAGAAAGAATGCTATTGTGTTCATGAAGTGATTCCATCCAGGTGAAATTCCCTGAGCTCATGGCAGTTATCCCGGAGGCGACGTATGTGCCTGAGCCGCGCTTCCCAATGAGATAGCCTTCTGCGGTCAATTGTTCATATACGTCGATGACAATGTTTCGTGCAATGCCATATTCTTGAGCAGCTTTTCGTGTAGGTGGGAGACGGGTACCTTCTGCTAAAAGTCCGGTTTGAATTCTGTCACGTAACTGTCTGCAAAGCTGTGATGTAATTGAAAGATCTGAATCTCGATCAATATAAATACCGAGTATCGCTTTCCTCCCATTGGCTCCCAAAAATAGATACGGATTGGCTCTCAACCGAAGCCATTTCCTTTATTATAATGAGCTGGAAACAAAAGTGAAATGGAGGCTATATGGATGATACAAAGAAAGAACTTAGGTAACTCGGACGTCGAGGTGAGCGGAGCGGGTTTTGGCTGCTGGGCTGTGGGAGGGCCGTTTTGGTTGGACGGATTGCCGGACGGCTGGGGAGAAGTTGATGATGAAGAGTCCATTCGAGCGATTCGGCGTGCCTTGGATTTGGGGATCAATTTTTTTGATACGGCAGATGTGTACGGAACTGGACATAGTGAAGAAATTGTGGGACGCGCATTAAAGGGGAGACGGCAAGAAGCTGTCATTGCAACGAAATTTGGTTTTACTTATGACGCATCGAGTCGTCAAGTCAACTCAGCCTTCGATGTATCGCCTTCCTATGTGGAACAGGCTTGCGAAGCATCTCTGCGAAGGCTGAATACAGATTATATCGATTTGTATCAGCTGCATGCTGGCTTTATTCCATTTGATTTGATCGATTCGGTCATTCATTCAATGGAAAATCTGAAGAAACGCGGCTGGATTCGCGCATACGGTTGGAGTACTGAGGATACGGCACGGGCGCAAGCATTCATCGAACGTTCCTCATGTGCTGCGATTCAGCATCCATTCAATTTGCTGGCCGGAAATAGAGAGATCGTTGAACGATGTGAGCAGAGACAAGTAAGCAGCATCAACAATGCACCTTTAGCCATGGGGCTGCTTAGCGGGAAGTTTCATCGCTCGTCCGTGATTCCGTCCGATGACGTGCGGGGCTCTAAGCATGAATGGGTTCTTTATTTTAAAGAGGGCAAGCCGAGAGAGGAATACTTGCAGGCATTGGAATCTGTAAAAGAAATATTAACCTCCGAACATCGTTCGCTAGTTCAAGGAGCCCTTGGTTGGATTTGGGGCCATAGCAGCTGTACGATTCCCATTCCCGGCTTGAAAACCGTAGACCAGGTAGAGGAAGCAGCAAAAGCGATGCAGATAGGACCACTTTCGCCAGAACAAATGAAAGAAATTGATGAGATTTTAGCACCTTTGCAGTTGAAGTGATGCTGCCCAATAAGAGAAGATACAGCGTGATCTACATGAAACGGCCTTTTCGATGAGAAGGCCGTATTTTTGTTGGTGTTCCGTGTTTCAACAATTGGATGTTTATGGTAAACTATTCAGTAACTAATTCTGTAAGTCGTCATAGGCAGGCGAAAAGAAAGGAATTTTCTCGAAATGGCGAGACAAATCGAATGGCGTGAACAATGGAGCTGAAAGGTCACCGGAAATATAAATATGTCAAATCAATTTCATAATACCTTCAGCAGCTTTAATCAAGACTACATGTTGTATCGAACGGTTCAATCGATCCATATGTAGTTACAAATTCGGTATTTAGATCATGTATGAAATGGATTGATGTCATCTTTTCAAATAGAGAGTCCTACCGCTGCCGCCGCCAAAATTCGTGAAAAGTTGTCAGCACGAAAATCGCAAATTTGAACATTTATTTTCAAAATTTTAAGGTTCTTTTAACAATCATGATTTATGATAATGATAATACTTCTTATTTTCACGAGGTGATTGAAATGAGGACAGTCATTACTTTTCAGAATCGGCTGATTCCCGTATATTTCTCAGAACACCATCAGCCTCACAAAACACTTAAGGTGCTCAAAAATATTTTGGATACAAAATGGGTATACGGTAAGAGTGCATTGAAGAAGTGCTTGAGTTCTTTGATTTCGATTGAAATCGAAGGCAGTGAAGCGATTTTGCATAGCAAGCAGGAAAGCGACACGTTAGCACTGTCTCTATATTAAATTTTTTTCGCATCATGAACAAAAAGAGTTGAAATTTGTAGAATAATGCGTTATATTATTTTCAAATTGAATCATGTACTTTGATGCGGAAGCACCGCTCACTTGCTATTAAGCTTGTGGGCGGTGTTTTTTTTGTTGATCAGGAGGTCATAACGATGAATGAACAGCAGAAGAAGACTGTGTTGATTCTGTTCGGTGCAGCGGTCGTCTTTATTGTGCTGGGCTGTTTGAAGATGGCTCAGCTCGTGTAGGTCATTATTTTAACCATCCAAAGGAGAATAAACATGCTAAGGCTGTTTATCGTTCATGAAGATCAAGAGTATATCCAATTGTTCACTCGCTATATCGCGGAGTCAGAGAAATGGCGTTCCGTATATCGATGCAGCATTTTTACTAGAGAGGACACCTTCATGCAGGCATGGGGAGAATGTCAAGAAGATGCAGTGCTGCTGCTGTCTCCTAAGATGTTGGAATCTTTAAAGGAACGGGAAGAGATACAAGTAGAGGATGAGAATAAAGTTGTGCTGATGGACAGCGGTGAGGAATCCAAAACCCCCAAGCTTCTTCAACTTTTGAAATATCAATCGGTGGAGATCATTCTGCAGCAAATGGTTGATTGTTTTGGGAAGAATGGAGATCAGCCTTCAATACATCGAACGGTGCTCGAGGCCGACAGGCCGTTGGTGATTGGGGTGTCTTCAGCATCTGGTGCAGCAGGGAAGACATTATTTTCACTGCAATTGATGAAGCTGCTTCAGTTCTATCATGTACCGGGTCTGTATGTAAGCTTGGAGCCGTTCAGCCTTCTCCGTTCTTTATACAAAGAACGCTGTGAAGATCAAATGGATAAGCTGATGTACTATTTCAGAGCAAGGAAAGAGGAAGCCGGAACGTATTTGAAAGAATGCATCCAATATGAAAACGGTTTTTCCTTCTTGACGCCGTTCCCAAGTGCAGGCTCATATTATGAAATGACTCCAGAAGATATTGTTTTGTTGTTGAACGCAATCAAGGAAATGCGTCAATTTGCCGTTATTGTTGTGGATACGGAAGGCGGGGGAGGGAAGATTGCATCTGAAGTGGGCGAGGAAGCGGATGAGCTCATTTGGTTGATGAATGATGAAGTTAGCTCTCGGCTTAAGCTGTCTATGCTGTTCGATCAATACATACGAAGGGGAGAAGAGCGTTCGCTTATAGGAAAAAGCCGCTTGCTGATGAATCGAACTCATTCACAGCGCATGGACTTACCGGAATCGATTAAGTCCGTTTGTCGCTCTGCTCATTCCCTTCCCGTCGTGAAAGATTGGGAGACGGCTAATACTGTGGAAGCGCTGCTGCAGCCGGACAAGTCCTATGTTCAAGCCGTTCAGTCCGTAATAACGCCGCTGCTGAAGCAGTACGGCTTGATGCCTGCGGGACAGGAGGTTAGGCAGGCTCATGCATGAATTGATGCTGCAGATCAAAGAAAAACTCCGTGAAGTACTGGAGTATGAAGGTTTAAACAGTGACGGAGAACTGAAGGCGTGGATCGAGAAGGAAGTTTTCACGGCAGGAAAGAATTACACAGCGCTTGAAAAGTACGAAATGGTGGAGCGGATATTTTACTCCGTTCGCGGCTATGATGTGCTGCAGCCTCTTATTGATGATCGAGCGATTTCAGAAATTATGGTTAACGGTCATGAAAGCATCTTTGTGGAGAGGAATGGTGAAGTTGTCCAAACCGATATGAAATTCGAAAATGTTGAGAAGCTGGAGGATGTCATCCAAACCATTGTCGGCCAGGTGAACCGAATTGTGAATGAGAGTACACCGATCGTGGATGCTAGACTGCCGGACGGTTCCAGGGTGAACGTCGTACTTCCCCCGATTGCGTTGAATGGTCCGACGATGACCATAAGGAAGTTTCCCGAAAAGCCAATGTCGATGGACGACCTCATCCGGTTCGGAGCTTTGGATGAGGAGACTGCGTCCTTTTTGGAAAAGCTGGTTCGAGCGAAATACAACATTTTCATTGGTGGAGGGACGGGTTCGGGTAAAACGACCTTTCTGAATGCACTTGCCCAGTTTATTCCCAGTGATGAGCGGATCATTACGATCGAAGATTCGGCAGAGCTGCAAATTACGACCGTGCCTAACATCGTACGGATGGAAACACGGAATGCGAATAGTGAAGGCAAAGGGAGCATTTCCATCCGCGACTTGATCAAGTCTTCATTGCGGATGAGACCGAACCGCATCATCGTCGGTGAGGTACGGGGCAGCGAGGCACTGGATATGCTTCAGGCCATGAATACCGGTCACGACGGATCTTTGTCTACAGGTCACGCGAACTCCACCAAGGATATGATCAGCAGGTTGGAGACGATGGTGCTAAGTGCCGCACCGCTTCCCGTCGAGGTCATACGACAGCAAATTGCTTCAGCGATTGATATCTTCATTCACTTATCAAGGCTGAGGGATCGCAGCAGAAAAGTAATCGAAATTTCCGAGGTCAAAGGAATGGAGAACGGGCAGATTGTGCTGAATCCACTTTACCAGTTCGTGGAGGAACCAATGCAGCATCAGGAGAAAGTATATGGCTCTCTGAAGCCAACGGGGAATGAGCTTATTCACACTTGGAAGCTCGCCGGTGCAGGAATTGCACTTTGATGAAATGGAAAGAGCGGAGGAAGTCATTCGCGTGAAGGAACTGATGGGTTTAATCAAAGGATTTACGACCAAGCATTGGATCGCAGCTGGAATATTCGGCGCAGTGCTGTTTGCAACAGGCTTTTTGTTTTTTAACCATCCGCTGCCTGGATTACTGTTTGTGCTGTTTGCTCCTCTATATCCGATATGGAAAGCAAAGCATTGGGAGGAGCAGAGGAAGCTGCAGCTTGCTATTCAGTTTAAACAGGCGCTCGAGGTGATCAGTTCTTATATTGCAGCGGGACGTTCGGTGGAAAGTGCGTTTCGGGAATGCTTGAAGGATCTAGTCTTTCTATTTCCCGATCCTAACTCGCCGATCATGAAGGAGCTGCGTCTGATCGTCAAAAAATTGGACCACGGTGAACCGGTGGAGAAGGCACTGACCGAGTTCAGCTTGAAGGCGGATCAAGAGGATATTCGCAATTTTGCTGAGGTGTTCGTGATGTGCAAGCGAAACGGAGGAAGCCTTGTCGAGGTGCTCAGCAAGACAGTACAGATGATCGGCGAAAAGCTAGAGATTCAACAGGATATTGCGGTATTAATTGCTCAGAAGAAGTTCGAGTCCAAGGTGCTGATGGGAGCGCCGTTCGCCTTCTTGTTTTTGCTGAAGATCAGTTCACCTGATTATATGGCACCGCTTTATTCAGGCCAAGGCAGGCTCATTATGATCATCAGCATGCTGATGCTGGGTCTCTGTGCGGTGATTACTAAGAAAATTACGGATATCAAAGTGTAGACAAAATTGTCTATGGAGGAGGTGTACAGGTGAAATGGATTTTTGCGGCGTGGGCTATCATTTTGATCGTCTTAGGCTTGATCTGTTGGATGCAGTATAAAATACTGCATCAACAAGAACGACATGAAGGAAAGAAGACGGAAAAAAAGGATGAAATATGGCCTTACTTTATGCCGTGGGTGAAGCAATTAAAGCTGGAGCAGCGTCTTGGGAAGTACATTCAAGTGCTGCAAAGGGACCATGGCATTTTATTCGGGTTTCAGGAAGCGGTATTGCAAACCCGATTGTTTCTGGCCAAAATGTTGGGCATTGTTTGGTTTGTACATGTCCTATTGGCACTCATGGCCTTTTCGGCAGGAGGCGACGCTTCTATCTTTTTGCTGTTATTGATGTTTACCGTTCTTATCCCAGTGGTTGGAGTGCGTCAAATTCAGCAGCAGCTTAAGGTGCGAAAGCAAAAAATCTTAATGGAGCTGCCGAAACTGCTGAACAAAATCGCCCTGCTGATCGGAGCGGGTGAAACTCTTCATCGATCGATGATAAAAGCGGCGGAAGGAGAAGCAGCACAGGATATGTCACATCCGCTTTATAAGGAATGGAATCGAATGGTCCAGCAGCTTCGCAATCATTATCCGTTTCAGCAGGCGATGGAGGAGTTTAACCGCCGCTGTGCGGTACAAGAGGTTTCCTTATTCACGAATACGATCCTGCTGCATTTCAAGCGAGGAGGAGAGGAATTCGCTACGGCGCTGAGGGGACTATCCCAACAGCTGTGGGAATCCAGAAAGGCGGTCGCCAAGACGATGGGAGAGGAGGCTTCTTCGATGCTGGTTTTCCCGATGGTCATTATTTTTCTGGTCGTACTGATCATAACAGCCGCGCCGGCTGTCATGTCCGTACAGTTTTAGATGCAGCAACCAATAGACATAGGGAGGAATTCAACAATGAATGCAGTGGTACAAAAAACGAAAAAGCTTTGGAAGGACGAGGATGGACTCGGAACGCTTGAGATTCTGCTGATTTTGGCGGTGCTGGTCGCGATTGCGATTGTATTCAGGAAGTGGATTATAGAATGGGTTAATGAATTATTTGGAAATGCGCAAGACGAGATGGATAAAAAGGGAACTGAAGATATCCTAGAACCAGGTGAACCACGGGATCCTGGCACTGATAAATGATTTGAAATTTCATCTCGAATAATTTCCATATTACGAGGTAACCTGCCATGCGCCAATGGATGAAAGACGATCGGGGCTCGTTTACGCTGGAGGCGTCGATCGTCATCCCGATTCTTATTTTGACGGTGTTCGCCCTGCTTGCATTAACTGAAACGGTCTATGAGAAGATCGGATTGGAGAAAGCCTTGCATCAGCAGGTAGAGCGTTCTGCGTACACTTGGAATAACAGTTCGAAGCAGATTGAGACGGGTGCTTTTGATATCGAAGCCAATGACGGCTTGTATTGGAGATGGACGGGGAATGACATCTTTGCTTCGTTATTTGGGGCCTCCGATTATTCTACGTTGACCTTTCCGGAGGACTTGACCGGGCAAGATCTCGTCTCCATGAAGCTGCAGCGAAGTGTGGAGGGCTTTCGTTCTGATGTAACCGGTACGTTTGAATTTCAGAACTATATGCTTTTGCAGTCTGTAACTGGAAGCGGAGAGTTTGTATATGATTCTCCATTGCTTCAGATCGTCGATCCACCGCTGCTGCAAGCTGAGAGTGTATCATATATAGTTGATCCGGTTGAACTAAACCGAACGGTTGATTTTCTGCGAACGTACGGCAAGAAGCTGATGGATACGAAGGTTTCCAAGAAGAAGGCCAGCGAGCAAGTCAATCGATTTTTAGGGCTGGAGAATGGACAAGCAGCTTTTCGCTACCATAAGGACACCCTTCCATATTTGAGAAAGCTTGTTGGATCGGTCAAGCATGATTTTTATTACGATACGGCACATGGAAAGCGACAAGTGGATGCGATGGACAATAACGGCGTCGTCCATCAATCATACTTGACCTTTAATAGTAAGATTCGCGAACAGCTGGAGAAGGACGCCGATTTACTGAAAAACAACAGTGAGGTAAAAGGGATCGTGTGGCACTTTTTCCGGCGAACAGGACAAACCGGAAAAGTGGGACCTTCAGATGCGCTGCGAAAAGAAATAGAAAGCAAAGGAATCGTCATTGTCATCCATGATGGAACGGAATGATCACTGCAAGGGGGCAGCTATGAAAAAAAGGAAACGAAAAAAAAGCTTTATTCGTTCCAGCAAAGGATCTGCATCGATTTTGCTCATGATCGTTTTGGCTGCCATCTTTTTATTTCAAGCCGTATTTGTTGATTTTGCTAGAATCAAGGCGGCGGAATATGAAACCGAACGAGCATTGAAAGCCGCACTGCGATCGATTTACGCTGGATTCGATAAAGATTTAACAGCATATGGCTTGTATGGGGTCGCCAATCCCGATGCTGCGGAATCCCGCATGACTGAGCTCGTCCAGAAGAACGGCAGTACTGAAGAGGGGGATGGTTTGTTTCCTCATGCTGATCTCCATGGAGTTGAGGTACGCCACACGTTCACATTAGCGGATCATACGGTGTTCGAACAGCAGATTCTAGAAGAAATGAAGTACGCGGCTCCGATTGAGTTTATGACCGAGCTGTATGATTCGTGGAACGGCAGCGGCTTGAATCAGAACATGCAAGAGGCTTCGAAGCTGTCGAAGCAGATCGAGGAATTGGAAGCGATCATTGAGAAAAGGGAAAAAGCCCTCGATGATGCTTGGGATCAAGTAGAGGAATTCATCGGCCTAAGCGGATTGATGGCGGAGATTGCTAACAAATATTCTAGCAGATTTTCAGAGATTAACGAGCTCGCTTCGAAAATTGGTGTACATCAATTAGGAGAAGTACAACAGTCGATTGAAGATATCAACCGACGATTGGAGAGCAAACGTCAAAATTTAGCGAATTTATCGGCACAGGCTGCAGCACAGGCCCAAAATAGTGAGAATGGACAACCGAGTCCTACCATATTGGAGTCCATGGGAAACATCCGTTCGCAGATCAACAGTTTAAATGAACAATTATCTAACTTAACGGAGCTCATGGAAAATATTGTAGCGTACACCGCATTGATCACACAAACGCTAGCTGACCTGTCAGATGACAGCAGCCGTGTCCAAGCGGAACAGAAGGGAATTGTCGATAAGCTTAAAGAAGCCGAGGCCGCTAACAAAGAACTGGAGGAGAAGCTTGCAAAGTACTCGCACGAGGTCACCGAAGGAGTGCAAGTGTATGACCCGTCTTTTTTTCAAGACTATCAAACGAAAATAGGGGGAAGCGTATCTGTTTTTAACGGCTTAGTGCATAAATTCAATACAACTTCTTTTATTACTGGAGATCGTTATACACGGGTTCACAATGATTTGGTTGATCAGGTACAGCAAATTGGATCGCGAGCCGCTGCAACTTATCAAGAATTGCTTATACCGGAACAAAAAAGAAAAGATAACAACCAAAAAGTGAAAGACGAGAAAGAGAAGCAAAAGAACAGGACAAAGGATACATTATCTAAAATATCCAATCTGCTGAATTCCTGCTCTGTTGATTATTCTACTTCATACATGCGCCTGGAGGGAATAGCGGATGATGGCTTGTACCAAAAATATCTGAAATTTAATAAGCAGGGCGGAAGCGAAAGCGGTCATGACACAATCGAACTGGATGACGAATCCAAAGTCGGCAAGGATGCCCTCAATTTAACGGATAAAATATCCAGTCTACTGTTGACCGCCAGGGATGAAGCATATTTGAACGAATTTGCTTTAACTCGATTCAATTATCGTACGTTAGTTTCGCCAGAAGAGGCCAAAAGCACAGGCAGGCCAACGTCTTATTCACTCTCTCATCCTTACGAGCATCCGTTGATGCAGCAGGAAGCTGAATATATTTTGTATGGCTTTGGCAGCTGTGAATTGAATCATGGCGCTGCCTTTTCAGAAATGTATTTGACGCGTCTTGCGATTCATTTAGCGGAAGAATTAGCCAAGCCGAACAAAGGAATCGCCATGTTCGGATCGCCCCTGCTCGTATTTCTATGGGCGGTAGCGGAAGCAGCGATACACGCATGGGGTGATATGCAGCAGCTGGTAGCAGGGAAGGAAATTCCGTTGTCAGATCGATGGGCCAAGTCGTTCCTTTTGGATTACAAGGACTATCTTCGAATTTTTTATTTCCTTCACAGCAACGATGCGAAGATGATGTCCCGGATGCAAGCATTGATCGAACTCAATACGGGAGATGATTTATTGAAGCGTCCCGTGTATACGGAGGCTGTGGCTACTTTTTCATTAAAACCGGTATTCATCCCTTTCGTTCTGAGCTGGCTCGGTAAAGATGTGAAAGAAGGAGAAACACAGATTGTTCATAAGGCCATTTTCTCTTATTAGCTTCAGAAGAGTAGAGAAGTATACGGCGAATGGGATTCATCACAATCAAAGAACGGAGTGGAGAAGAACATATGTGGAGGAATGAGCGAGGAGGAATAACACTCGAGGCAGCGATTATTTTACCGTTTCTCATGGTGTTCGTTTTAACATTTATCGCTTTTATCCGTATTCAATCTGCCCATATGGCTCTTCAATCCACCGTTTCGGAAAGCACGAAATTTGTTGCGGGTCACATGTATCCCGTGAAGCTTTTACTAGATGGTACTGCCGATACTGCTGCAGGTCAATGGGTATCGAAGATTCAGGATGCAAAATCCCAATTGCAGACCGCGGCGGAATTTACGACGGATTTCGCTGGACTGCTCCCCGAACCGATCGGACAATTCATGGAACAGTTTACGACGGCCTTGAACGAGGGTACCGAAGAAGTAACCCATTCAGTGAAAAATCAGCTCTTTCAGCCGCTGCTGAATCAATTTGCAGAGAATTATGCATTAGATACAGATCGGCTGGAGCTGAAGAAGGTGACGCTGCCTGATTTGTCTGGAGTCGGCGAGACCCATTTCGGACTGGAGGCTTCTTACAAAGTAAAGCTCCCGATCCCATTCTTAACGAAGGAAATAACGATCTATAAAGCGGCTGAAGAAGCGGTCTGGATAGGTGAATAATATGAACTTTTCTATCACTTTACTTTCTATTTTTATAGGTATTGCGTTTTTTCAAGATATAAAGGAAATGAAAATACCTAATCGGTTGACGGTGCCCTTCGCAGCAGCCGGCGTGGTCTGTTCTGCTCTCCAATGGGGCTGGGAAGGCTTCCTGTTTTCGCTGCAGGGAATGGCGATTAGTTTTATCATCATGTTCGTCTTATATTTATTTAGTGCTGTTGGGGCTGGGGATGTGAAGCTGTTTGCAGCTATTGGAGCCATTGCAGGAACGGAATGCTCACTATATGGAATGATGTATTCTATTTTATTCGCTGGTGTGATTGCTTTGATTTATTGGGTATGGAAGAGACTGCTTGTGAAGCAATTAAGATGGTTTTATGAAAAAGTAGTTGTCATTTATCTTTTTAGAAATATGCAGTCCTTTCGGGTGAATCAGGATACGGCAACCCATTTTCCGTTTATGCTGGCTGTTGTGCCGGGTGTCGCATCTTCATGTATACTTGTCGGAATTCAAGCGGGGTGATGCAATGCTTCAAAATTACACAACGACGTTTGATCGAAGGGAAGGCCATTGTTTGGTGATCTCTCAGAATCCACCTATATCAAAGGATGAACTGCAAACCGTTCAGGCGAATATGCTGACAAGCGGAAAAGTGGAGGGCATGCTGCCTTTGTATGTGGAAGAGATCGACTTTCAGATTCGTCTTTTTTATAACTTTACAGGTAAAAAGCTGCTTTCCCAGCAAATGAAGCTTGTGGATTTACATATGAAACAATCCATGCAGCTCATGTATGAAGCTGTAAATCATTTGCTGAATTGCAGTACATATTTTCTCCAGGCCGAACACGTAGTTCTTCACCCGGACTTTTTGTTCACGGACTCGGCCCTGACTCGAATCTATGGTCTGTACGTTCCACTTCGTTCGTGGGAGGCCGCTGGTTCGATTCATCATTCATTGAAGGAGCTTTTCATGTATATGCTCCCTTACATAAAGGATGCGGATGGTAAGACCATCCAAGAATTGATGCGCTGTTTTCAAGAGGAATGGGCGATTCGAGACATTCATACTTATTTGGAAGGAAAACGTTCAACTGCTGGTTCAGAGAGTAGTCATTCTGCGATTCAAGGGCATATGGATGACAGGGGATTAAGCCAAGAACAGGGACAGAATCCGAATGTAAACTCATCTCAAGCTTCATTTATACCACAGAGCCAGAACGCAGTGGAGCCAGACCAGGCTGTTCCAAATCTATCTGTCGGCAAAGAGGAATCCGAGTTTCCGCTTCCAGAATGGAGCTGGAGGCGGGAGGCAGACGATTCGTGGATGGAGACGAGCACGAATCTACTGAAAATTGAGAAAGAGACAGGTCAGAGCAAGCGGAAAACAGAGAACCATAAAAATCAAGAACGATCGTCGGACACTTCACAGTTCAAAAGGTTGATCTTGATTGCACTTATAGCGCTTATTGCAGCGTGGATGCCTTTAAGCTTCAAGCCTAGTGAAGGAATGGTTTATATATGTATCGGCCTTTCTTTAGCTGTTGCTGCAGTCAGTTATCTCTACTTCATCAAAAGCGGATATAAGCAAGAGGATGCGGGGAATACTGGCGAAAGTAAACACGCTGAAGAGGATCTGATGTCTTGGAATCATTCCTTCTTATGGGAAGATGAGACACCTATAAGCAATACAGATCTTTCAGTAGAAGAAGAGAGGATCGCAGTCGCTGCGGAAGAGCTTCCTTTAGCGAACCAAGAACCGGATCGGACGGCCTTCCTATCAAACGAGTCAGACCGTACCGTTCTCCTTTCAGAGGCGAAAGCAGAAGAGCCGGCAATCTGGCTGCAAACCGAAAAGGAAGGAGAAATTCAAAAGTTTCCGATCCTTCATTTCCCATTCACCATTGGACGCGATGCGGCTCGAGTCGATTATTGTGAGACGACACTTGGGGTATCTAAGCAGCATTTTGAAATAATCCAAGAAGGAGGGGCCATTGCGATTCGTGATTTAGGTTCCAGTAATGGGACTTTTCTCAATGAAGAACCGCTTATTCCATACAAGACGTATCCAGTTCAAGGCGGCGATCGAATTGTGATGTGCAGTAAACGTTTTATCGTTCATGGTTAAGTTAACAAACGGCATCAGCTATACGGTTGATGCCGTTTATTGTCTATTCTCACCATGAATCTATCCTTCTCCTGTACATTTCAGCGACAAATCGTCTATCATAGAGAATAAATGTGCTGAAAGTAATGAAAGGAAATTTAGATGGTACAAGAGATCGAACTGTTTCAATTTGAGCAGCTGTTGAAACAACAGGGAAATCATGCAGTGATGTGCTACACACCATTTTGCGGTACGTGTAAAGTGGCGCTCCGAATGTTAGAGGTGGTCGGTCATCTTCATTCCAGCATGTCCATGCATCGTCTTAACGTCAATCTGCATCCGAAATGGTGTGAGGCATGGGAAATCCGAAGCGTACCTTGTCTGCTCATTTTTCAAGATGGACAATTGTTAACAAAAGAATATGCCGTGCGGTCGGTTGACTATCTTCATCAGTTGTTTAACGACATAACAGGGAAAACGCATTAGCAGGAAAAGTTACACGTTTTGCTTGTCCTGTTGTTCTGTTTTATAACCATGCTCATACAATGGTGGTATAAACCACCCGGGAGGGAATATGACCATGGGACAGTTTGCGAAGGATATCAATTTGGATGTTCAGGAAATGCATATTGTTGCAGAGAACGGTGATGTCCAGCATGTCAGATACGATCAATTGGTCAAGATTGAGCATGGCAGTGAGGAAGTGAAGAAGTGGTTCCGAACGAAAAACGTTTCTGTACTTCGTCTGCATATTCGTGCGAAGGATGAACCGGTCGTTGTTCGCGAAGATCTCATGAACGCCAGCTTCGATGCGACAGTGTCTGCCCTTAAGAAATACGCAGATAAATATCAAGTGGAGTTTACGACCTTTTGATGATAGAGTGATCTAAATAACAATACCCATCGATCAAGATGGGTATTTCTTTTTTTGTATATTCGAAAAAGCAGCAGGATTCTTTGGGCTTTTGTGGAAATGGGTAAAGACGATGGATGAGATCGAGGACGATAGTGTGGTGAACCCAGGTGACGGATGCTGCCGAGTCTATGGCTCCTAAAACACCAATTCTTAGCGGACAGATGATACGGACTTGGAAGGAGCAGATTCATGCCGACTTTCCTGAGATGACAGCCGCGCAAAAAGCAATGAAGCTTGCGGATAAGGTTCATCAAGCGCTCTACTCCCAAATGCCCGATTTTCCTGCCGAACTGAAAAGGAAAATGACAATAGAATTGCTGAAGAAGGCGTTCGAGCAGCCGGAAATGATGATCAGCAAGGATGAGCTTTTTCAGCAGATGATTATGAACGGTGAACTACATACAGAATCCTTACAAATTCCGATGGCGAACTGGCTGAAGAAGGAGACTGGACAGGAATGGTCCATTGGAGAAGTCGCGGAGCTGAGCCGTGAAGCGAAGTCGACTTATTTTGAGCACGGTGATTCCAACTTCAGCCTGGAACAAGCTTCTGCTGTGAAGTCCGCCATGCAGATGTCTCAGCAAGAAATCGAAGCCGCTTCTGTGCAAACGGCTGCTGCGGACCATATACCGTTTACAACTAGCCATTCAGAGACTGAATGGCTAAGCCATAAAAATGACGATGAACAGCCCCTCATTCAACGAGGATGGACATCGATCTATCGGTGGCTTGTCCGAAGGAGACTGATCTCAGGTGTTGCGGCAGCAGGTGTCATGCTTACGGCAATCGTGCTGCTTATCATTATCCCACGGGAAGGTACGACCGCAGAAGCGATCACCCGTCCTTTGCCGGAAGCGCGTATCTTCGAGCATTATGAAGCGATCATGGTCGGGAAGCGAGCAGCCAATTCATCCTTGCCGGCAGATTATCGTTACCGTGACATTGATGAACATGATCTCAGAACATGGCTGAACGAGCGCAACTCACTTCTTTCGGAAAGTCCGTATTTTGACGCCATTGTGCTTAGTGCGAAGCAGGCTCATATTCATCCGTATGTATTGTTCGCTGTGACGGGTCAGGAACAAGGTTTCGTACCGAGAGATCGTAAGGATGCAGATCGAATGGCTAATAATCCGTTCAATGTATATCACAGCTGGATGGAATACAATACAACAATTGAAGATTCTTCTCGCATTGCCGCCAAAACGATTAATAACTTGAGCAGAAATCGACCGAATCATATTCCGGTGCTTCAGTGGGTGAATCGCAAGTATGCGGAGGATCCGAATTGGTGGATCGGCGTCGAATCGTTGTTTAGGCAAATGCTTCGAGAGCTTGAAACCGATAAAGTCGAGGAGATTCCAAACCTTTTATGACCGTTCATTAGCGGAAGTAAAAGGTTTTTTTATTTCATAGGCTTCCGTCTATTTTGAAATAAAACTGTAATTCGTTTGTAAACGGAATGTAAACATCCACACATAATATATTGTTAAAATAAGCGAAAACAACATTTGCGAATAACGGTTCACTTCAGAAATGATAACGCTTACATTACTTTAACTCAATTGGAGGTAAGCGAATGAAATGGATGATGAGGACAACGGCGGCGATGGTTTTGCTTATTTCCTATATCATGGTATACGCAGGCTGCGCGAACTTTAACCGTGAAGAAGTGATTGTTGCAGTATTGGATACGGGTGTAGATTCAGAACATCCACTACTGCGGGGAAAAGTGATTCAAGGATGGGACTTCGCGGATCAGGATCGAGATTCCTCAGATGATGACGGTCATGGTACACACGTTGCCGGAATTATTCTGGAGAAAGCGCCCAATGCCAAAATATTATCTGTCCGCGTCATTAAAAATGACGATGTGATGAACACCGGATTAGCTATTTTGTACGCGATCACACAGGGAGCCGATATCGTGAATATGAGCTTTGTTGAACCGTATCACCCTTTTACGGAGATGGCTATCCAATATGGTAAATCCAAAGGTGTTGTATTCGTGGCATCTTCAGGAAACCAGAATCAGGATAAGGTTCTTTATCCGGCGAAATATGATGAAGTGATTAGTGTAACGGCAACAGACGAATCTCTGCATTACGTATACGGTAATTATGGGCGAACGGTGAACTTTGCAGCGCCGGGTATGAATATTCGCAGCGCAAGCTTGGATGGCGGTTACTTGAATATGACCGGAACCAGCATGTCAGCAGCCTATATGAGCGGTGTTATGGCATATTTAAAATCAATGTATCCGTCGATGGGTTCAGAGGATTTGGAGGATTATTTAAATACAGCAAGCATCACAAGGAATGACTTGGTGCTTTACGCGTCCCATGAGACGATGCACCGTCCGTTCAAGGTGATTGATTATGAGCAAGTACAGAGGCTGGTCCGGATGGAGCTGGCATCAGGTTCGGAAAGTGTGGAGCCAGCAGCTGCACTGCGGAGTGAAATGCAATCAATCGATTCATATAACAGAATGCCAACTATTGTCGAAATGTCGTCAGATCATCTGGAAGGTTCAGCAAATAGCGAGCCGTATCGTACCGAATGAACAAAAGAACGAAACCATTAATATGGAACAGTCGAACTGTGGTAAAATAGGAGGGATCAACCATTCACTGCAAGGAAGGATAAGAATAATGCACATGACAGATCTATTAGAGCAACTTCATATACATGAGGAGATTATTAGCGAGTTATCGGCTAAGAAGTTAAACGAAGCTTCCAATGCTGATGCTTCAGAGGTACCCGAATTCCGCACACCGAATTCTGAGCTGCTGCATGATTCGATTGTTGCGCTTCATCTGAATAAAAATCTCCTGCTGCAGGGCCCGACCGGATCGGGAAAAACGAGGCTGGCTGAGATGCTGGCTTCTTTGTTTTCCCAGCGTATTCATACCGTAAACTGTTCCGTCGATTTAGATGCCGAAGCCATGTTGGGATTTAAAACGTTATCCGAACGTGATGGCAAGAGTGTCATTGATTTCGTGCCTGGCCCCGTCGTTACTGCAATGAAGCAAGGGGACTTGCTCTATATTGACGAGATCAATATGGCGAAACCGGAGACACTTCCGATTATCAATAGTGTGTTGGATTATCGGCGTACGTTGATTAATCCTTTCACTGGGGAGACCCTTCAAGCATCTGAGGGATTTAAGGTCATTGCGTCCATGAACATTGGATATATTGGTACCCTCCCGCTGAACGAAGCCTTGAAAAATCGGTTCGTCACGATAGACGTTCCATATTTGCAGGGAGATCGGCTGCTGCAGCTGCTGAAGGCTCAATCACGTTTAAGAGACGAGCAAAACTTACATGCCTTCGTTCAGCTCTCTTCTGATTTGTTAGAACAGGTGAGAACCGGCCAAATCTCTGAGGATGCGGCGTCCATTCGTGCCCTGCTGGATGCATGCGATCTGTCGGCCTTTATACCTCCGCTTCGCGCGATTCAGCGGGCCATTGCAGATAAGCTGGAAGATGAGCGGGAGCAGTCGCTTGTCATGAATGTAGCAGAAACTTTATTTGGAAAGCAGTGAGTGCAGCATGGTATTCGCATATCGGGAACAAAAAGATGCACTCGCACACATTCAGCTTCTGGATCTCGCCAGGGTACTCAGCAGGCATCCTGAATTATTGCTGGACAAAGATCTTCGCAGTTATTTGGATCTAACAGAGGGAAAGCTTGCGTTAAGCTCGTTTTGGGATGATTATCCGCCCGAACAGCATCTTAGTGGATTAAAAAGTGACGTCTATCTACATGCATATGGCAGCAGGTGGCATGCAGACGATGATGCAATTGTTCGATATTTGGAAGAGACTGAAAGAGGACCGCTTCCTCGTTTGCACCTTCAATGTTTTGCTCTTCTTGAGCAGTTCCGTTGGATATGCGTGATGCTCAAGGAGCGCCCAGGCATGAAAGAAGTATTATCTTTTCGATGCCATGCAATCGAGAGGTTTCTTGTCCTGCAGCTCACAAATTTCGTCGGGCATCCAGAAGCGGGAACACGTATCCTCATCGTCATGTACCAAGCAGTCTATGATCTTTTCTTAAAGCGTGGATGGCTTACCGAATACAGTTCTGCGGATCAAAGATTATCGTCACTTTCGATCTTGACGGATGAAGCACAATTTATATATGGAAAGCTTGAGTTTGCGGAACGTGCGATTACAGCGGGCCAAACTGCAGACATTGCAGACTGCTGCAAACGACTGCTCGCACCATTCATTCAGGAACACCCCCAAATGCATGATCCTTCTTCCACATGGTTCCACATTCAGCCTAAAGGCAGTCCCAATCAAGCTGAAGAGGCAGTGATGCGTACGCAGCAGGAACGCTTTGAGGAAAAACGGGACAAAGGTCAATTTTCCAAAACAGAGCAAGCGCCCGCCGCAGTGGAAGACCATAAAGAAACGTTAAATAGCTGGCATCGGGAAGCGGAGCAGGCGAAGGACAGCCCTTTTCGGATGGATTTGGAGCAGGGAAGCTTGACCGGTTCGACAGCATCTGGAGCAAGAATGACGGAGCATGAAGTATCCGAGATGACCGTCGTTCAAGGCAGAGGGCAGAAGAAAGAGGGGCAAGGAAGAAATTTAAAAACCCCCTCCAAGCGAATGAACATAACGGATCAGCATCAACCCTCCCCATTTGTTGGGTCTAAGCGCTGGACGGAAACGATCCACGGTCGGGTTGTACCTGTTTTGCTTCCGAAACCAGGAGAGGAACACGCTTTGCAAGGAGATGAGCAAGCGTATGCGGATATGGTTAAACGGCTGCAGCCGTATATTCGAAAAATCAAAGAACAATTTCAGAAGACGCTGGAAAAGCAGAGAACGGCAAGGAGAACGGAGCTGTGGGCCGGCAGAATGGGCAAAAATCTTATACGTGCCGTAATGGAGCCTTTGCCTAGATTGTTCTACAAAAAGCAGAAACCTGATCGTAAACTGGATGCTGTCTTCACATTGCTAATGGATTGCTCCGCATCGATGTTCGACAAAATGGAGGAGGCCAAGCAGGGAGCTGTATTATTCCACGAAGTGCTTCGTTCCCTGCAAATTCCTCATCAAGTTGTGGGGTTTTGGGAGGATGTTGACGGACTTTCACGCGGCATTCCGAATTATTTCTTCACGGCAGTTTCATTCGAGAATTCTTTAACTGCGGAAGCTGGGCGCAGTATTATGCAGCTCGAAGCGCAGCAGGATAATCGGGATGGTTATGCGATTCGTTTAATGACCAAACAGCTGCTCCAGCGGCAGGAAAAACAAAAGACGTTAATCGTATTTTGTGATGGTGAGCCGTCTGCTGCGGATTACTTTGAAGAGGGGGTCACCGATACGTATCTTGCGGTGCAAGAGGCAAGAAAGTTGGGAATCGACGTGATGGGCGTATTTTTAGCAGGGGACGGCATGGAGGAAGCGGAGATGGCAAACCTGCAGCAAATTTACGGAAGGTATGGACTGACCGTACCCAATATGGAACATCTCACAGCTCAAATGATTCCTCTGCTCAAAAAATTGATTGTAAGAAAGGCGTTTCTCTATGACATTTGATCCCACGATATATGACAATCTGAAGGTCGTTTTGGAAGGGGCAGTTTATGAGCTGGACATTGAAGGGGTTATTCAAATATTGAATCGTTCGGATAACATTCACTTATCCACGATGAGCCGTTCCTACAGCATTCAGTTTGCACTGAAACATAGTCTTCACGAACCGAAGGTCACCGCAACGATTGTATTGGAAGCGAGTCTGCACGATTTGGCTGGGGAGCTTCTCGCTAAACCGAATGAGTCTTTAGCCGCTTTTGGCTGTGAATTATCCATCGCCTTTGAAAAGGAATTATTCCTGAAGGATGAAATGCCCCTTCGTGAGCTATCTAAGTATACAGAAGAAGGAAGCATGTTCATGCTCGCTGAAATCTGGGGAGAAGAAGGCAGACATTATACTCGGGAATGGTTTTTGCGAGCTGCTGAGAAGGGGAATATCGAGGCGGTGGAAACCGTACAGGTTCATTTTGACCGCACGGTAAATGAAATGCAGATGGATGATTTTCCAGAGCTTATTCAGCACGTGATTACGAGTTTGGAACGGCTGGACATACCGGCAACATAAATGTTTTGTGAACCTCGACATCTTGTCTAGCTCGGTGCAACCGAAAAGGCCACTTATAGATCGTAAGATCGAGTGGTCTTTTCTCATGCAATAGAAAGGATGAAAAACTTCGAAGCTGGTATAAAAAGTATAGTATAATATGTAAAACTTATTGCCAATCTGGCAGATGCTGGCTGAATGTTTAAGTGCGAGATTTGCTCTTCAGCATACGGAGTATGAGAAAGTGATTCAAACGATCAAAGCATTTATAAAACCAATCGAAGTTCATCCATAGGCTCCGGTAGCAAGAGTCTTAATGGGGACTGTCAAGAAAGGGCGATCACATGCAGCTGAAATGGTTGGAATGGGCGAAGCAAATTCAAGCGATTAGTCAAAATGGCTTGGCATACTCGAAAGATCCGTACGATATCGAGCGGTTTCATCAGTTACGCTCTCTTAGCCTTGAAATTATGAATGAATATACGGGCGTTGAAACGGAGCGGATTGAAGGCTGGTTTGCGAATGAAATAGGTTATGCAACGCCAAAGGTGGATGTTCGGGCAGTCGTTTTCCAAGAGGATCGCATTCTTCTCGTGAAGGAGACGATTGACGGCTTATGGGCATTGCCGGGAGGTTGGGCTGATATTGGACTGACTCCGTCTCAAATTGCGGTGAAAGAAGTTCGAGAAGAATCCGGTTATGAAGTCGAACCGATTCGTCTGCTGGCTGTATTGGACAAGATGTGTCATCCGCACCCGCCGTCTCCTTTTCATGTTTATAAAATCTTTATCTTATGCAAGCTGGTAGGAGGAGAGGCGAAGCAAAGCATCGAGACAAGTGAGACGGGGTTCTTTCCTCTGGATGCTCTCCCCCCGTTATCTACCGAGCGAAATACGGAATCGCAAATTCAGGCGATGTATAAGGCAGCAGCCGATCCATTGAGCCCCGTCATATACGACTAGCATCGCTGGATACGGAAGACAGTGAGGTCAAGAGTGCAAAAGCATACCCCTGCAGCATTAGGCATACAATGGTGGGAACGAGAAGAGAGCAGCAATTGATCATCCATCCTATTCATTGTATGCTAGCATATAGAAACGAAAGAGCTGCGAAGTACAGTCACGGGAGGGAAACCATTGGCAGGCAAGATTATGTTTACTGGAGGCGGGACAGCGGGACATGTGACCGTGAATCTGGCGCTAATTCCTAGGCTCCAGCAAGAAGGTTGGACGTGTGAGTACATCGGTTCCTACGAGGGGATCGAGAAACAGCTTGTCTCACAGTTGAAGGACGTTACTTATTATGGTATCTCCACGGGGAAATTAAGAAGATATCTTGATATTAAAAATATGAAAGACCCTTTTCGGGTCATGAAGGGTGTCATGCAAGCTTATCGCATGATCCGAAAATCGAAGCCAGATGTTGTATTTTCGAAAGGGGGCTTCGTCTCTGTTCCCGTTGTGCTGGGTGCATGGCTGAACCGGGTGCCGGCAGTAATCCATGAGTCGGATTTAACCCCTGGATTAGCGAATAAGATAGCGATGCCTTTTGCAAAAAAAATATGCGTCACCTTCCCGGAAACGATGAATCACGTCTCAAAAGATAAAGCAGTCCTTGTGGGCGGAGTCATTCGTGACGAGCTTCGGAGCGGGAGTAAAACGCGCGGTTATGGGTTGTGCGGCTTTACGTCGGAAAAGCCTGTAATTCTCATAATGGGCGGCAGTCAGGGATCTAAAGTGATCAATGAAAAAATCCGTTCACTGCTTGGACGATTGACCGATCGATTTCAAATTGTGCATATTTGCGGTAAAAATCAAGTGGATGCATCCATCAACAATCGATATTACAAACAATTCGAGTATGTCCATGAGGAATTGGCTGATCTTTTAGCGATGACGGATCTGGTTGTTTCAAGAGCCGGCTCGAATTCAATATTTGAATTTCTGGCTCTTCGCAAGCCGATGCTGCTGATCCCGCTTTCACGGATTGCGAGTCGGGGCGATCAAATATTGAATGCTGCATCATTCGTGAAATCCGGCTACGCCGAGTCGATTCAAGAGGAAGAATTGACGGACGAGCGTTTTATGGCTGCGATTGATCGATTATATGATCAGCGTATGCAGTATGTGCAGCAAATGAATAAAGCACAGGACAGCAGTGTGGATGATCTTGTAGAAATGATCAAGCAAGCGATGAAATAATGAGACAGGAGTGTTATTCGTGCTGATCGATGTCAAACATAGGCTGAACGAACCGGAAATTCGGGATTTACTAGCCTATGCCGTATTTCCAGAACCCGAAGCGTTAGAACGGGCGGTTCACAGCTACTCAGAATCGGAACAATTATTATATGCTTATGAGGAAGAAGGACGTTTGGTTGGGGTGATCGGGATTTTGCCTGAACAAGACGGTTTCCAGATTACTCATATTGCGGTTGCACCGGAGGAGCGGCGAAAGGGTATCGGTGAGGAAATGATTGTACTTGCGGCAGAGCAGAGGGATGCAATTCAAATATCCGCCGAAACCGATGACGATGCGGTCGATTTTTACCGCAAGGTTGGGTTTATTGTGACCAGTCTTGGGGAAACATTTCCGGGTGTCGAAAGATATTTATGTACTTGGAATCGAGATGAAGACAGCGAATGAATAGGGTACATTGGAGTGACACAGCAATAAATCAGGGGGGAAAGCCAAAATGATTCGTTTCAAGCATGTTTATCAGTTTAAATCTCAGCAAAGAGCAGCTTTCTCCCTCTACTTTCAACAGAACCTTATCCCGGAATTGGCCAAATACCAAATGGAATGTCTCTTTCACGGGCTGATCGAAGGAAGGGATGAAATGTTCGCGATCTGGCAAGCTCCAGATGAAGCAGCGCATCTTCATGCAATGGAACGACTGGAAGCCGATGAACAAATACAGCAATTAATTGGCTTTCAGACACACCGAATCGAAACGGGGACAACGATATCATCGCCACAATATGCGGCCGTCACTGTTTTTGTCACGAATGACAAAGGTGAGGTTTTATTGGTTCGAAATCTCCAACGTGGGAGCTGCCTGGCGGGAGAGTCGAAATGAATGAAACGCTGGAGCAAGCCGCTATTCGTGAAATCAAAGAGGAGACGGGTGCTGATATTGAGATCACAGGTGTGATCGGCGTTTATCAAAATTACAATAAAGGCGTCATCGTCAGCTTCGCGGGCCGTTATGTGTCCGGCAAGCTTCAATCGGAGGAAAAGGAAATTTTGGACGTGCGATTCGTGGATTTGAATCAGATTAATTTGGATGAATGGTTTACACGTCCCCATTTTAAAACACGGGTCACCGATGCATTAAAGGGCTGCCAGGTGCCATACGAAAGCTATGCTGCAAAGCCATATGAACTGCTCGGCCGTCTTGAGGTCAAGAACAACATTTCAAAATGAAGGAGATCGTTTATGGATGGATTTCTTGGAAAAGCTGGCGGAGGAGAGAATCAAAGCCGCTATCCATGAAGGTGAGCTGGACAACCTCCCCGGGAAAGGCAAACCGATTGAATACGACGACTTACAGGCGGTGCCGGAAGAATTGAGGGCAAGCTACCGCATGTTGAAAAATGCTGGGGTTCTTCCTCCGAAGATGGAGCTCAAGAAAGAAATGGTCAGTCTGGAGGAATTGATTCGCTGCTGTGAGGATGCAGAACAGAAAGAGCATCTGAAGAAACAGCTGAGTGAGAAGATGCTGCGTTTTCAAATCATGATGGAGAAAAGAAACTTGTCTTCTTCTGTTTTCCAGCAGTATCGGGGAAGTATACTGAATAAGATAAAATAGATTCGTTTCTCATACAAATAGTTAGTCTATTGCCGGTTTTCAGTCGGTCCAAAGGATCGTATAGTAAACAAAATGCTGCACTCCTCCAGATCCCGGGGAGTTTTTTTACTTTGGGCAATCTTGTGGCGGGTGAGTGAAAAAAATGTAAATGCCGCCAATTGGACGAGCAATACCTGAAGCTTTCTGTTAAAATAAGATCATATTTTTTTCAATAACAACGAGGTGGTAGATGTACGTGCTTAGACGTTTCGGCTTAATATGTTTCAGCATCATCTTGACTCCATTATTGTTGGCGGTGGTTGCTCTGCATGCCGCGGATGATACAGTTATGGATCCGAATAAACAAAAGCAATATTTAGTACAAGCTCAGTTTTATCCTATTTTGAAAGAAGAAATGGTGAACGAGATTGTAGATCGAACCTTTTCCAATCCGGAGGGATTGTTGACCAAGACGATTTCTGGCTTTTTTAGAACAATCGTAAACGATGCGGTCGATGAGCAGTTGCTGCAATCCAAAACGGAGGAGGTGCTGGATTCGCTTCATGCTTATTTAAATAACGATCGAGACGATCAGGTCATCACGTTCGATATCCGTGATTTGAAGCAAACTTTGTTGCTTAAGATGAACGAAGTGCTGGAGCAGCAGGGGCAGGGCATGCCCATTCCATCTCAGTATACTACCAATCGAATTATCGAAGATTTAAGCGGATATATTCCGAATGAAATCGATTTGGTCGGCCTTTTCATCGAATCCGATGATTTGAATGATTTAAAAATGATGTATGGCGGCTATAAAATCTCTTTTACGATCGTTTACACCGCAATTGCCATCGTTGTGGGGATTGGGCTTCTCATTGCGGCTTCCTTAAAAACAGGTTTTATTTGGCTTGGAGTTAATTGTTTTATAAGCGGTGGTATATTGTTGATATTAACCGGGATTAGAACAATAACAGATGAGAGTATAGAATGGTATCTGGATCCAGAGTATATAGCCTATCAGCCTGTGATCGAACAATTTATTAAAGCTGCTTTAAAGGACATGGGAAGCGTGTTGGTAAATGGTTCCGGAATTTTGATTGCTGCGGGTGTCCTATGTATGGTGCTCAGCAATTATTTCTACCGCAGAAATAGGCACAGAACGGTCTGATGTGGTATGTCGCGAAAAATGCTCTTGAATTGAACTACGGAGGAACATGGAATGAATGATAAATATAGAAACTATACCCCTTGGATTGTATTCTTATCGATTGCCATCAATTTAATCGTGGCTGTTCTGTTCTTTATGCCGGAATACGACGGTGAGTTGGCCTTTGATGTCACCATTTTTCCCTTACTGAATGCAGTGTTTAACAGCTTTACGTTTGTCTTTTTATGTTCGGCACTGTACTTTATTAAGCTGAAAAATATAAAGCTTCATCGGAGATTCATTTTTTCAGCTTTTGTTACGACGGCGTTATTTTTAGTTTCTTATGTCACGTATCACTATTTAACGGAATCCACTCCATACGGAGGGGAAGGGATTTTGCGCGGAATTTATTTCTTTGTTTTAATTACGCATATTTTACTGGCGATCGCTATCGTACCGCTTGCGCTCATTTCATTGTCGAGAGGACTTCAGATGAAGGTGGAAAAGCATCGCAAGATTGCCCGCTGGACTATGCCGATTTGGCTTTATGTCAGTTTGACGGGGGTCATTGTTTATCTCATGATCTCGCCTTATTACAGTTAAGTTTTGTATACGATAGTAGGTAATGAATCACATCTGTAGGACATCCCGTGCATACTTGTGTACGGGATATTTTTGTTGAAAAATAGGAGTTGCGCCTCTGGTATAATGTGGTACTCTATACGTAGATTGTGATCACGATTTCATTTTATATACAGATTATATTGAAAAAAAGAGATTTGAATAATAAAGTAGAGTCTACTGAAATAAGATAGAATAGAATCACTTTGCTGAACAAGTGTCACCAAAGGAGGAAATCATGCGTAAACGGTACATTTTTCCGATTCTATTCTACGGATTGTTGATTATGATAGGGACGATACATTTTTTTGAAGTCTATTTGACTTATTCATTAGAGACCGTAGAGCCGATGTATTCGGGTACAGTAAGCATTCACTATACTTCGAACTTTGTCATATTTCTCATGTTTTGTTTGATAAATCTGCTGCTGTACATCGTTTGGGGGCTGAAGGAAAAGCGCAGCAGGGAAAGCCAGCGGCCGATGAAGTGAATGGCTAAGGATGGATTACGCTCCTTCCGTCTGTCTTTCGATTCGATCCTCTGACTTGTTTTGGCATGAGGGTTCACGGTTGAACAAGGAGTGGTTTCAATGGAAAATCAGGTAAAAATGGGCATAGATGCCGGGGGAACGCTCATAAAAGCAGTGATTTCCGAAAATGGTTCGATTCGAGTGAAGTCTTTCTCGACTTCACGCATGACGGATGCTGTGGATTGGATCAAAGCTCATTATGACCATGCCGAAATTTGTGCAACAGGAGGTAAAGCGAATCAGCTGCTTCAATGTCTTGGCTTAGGCGGCAAGCAAATCGTGGAGTTCGATGCGACATGCAGAGGAGTAGAGTATTTATGCAATGAGAAGCCGCTTCTGCACGTACCCTATATTATTACGAATGTCGGTACGGGGACCTCCATTCATCTAATCGAAGAGCATGGTCACAGGAGGTTGGGTGGAACTGGCGTTGGCGGGGGGACCATCATGGGTCTTTCTTTTTTAATGACGGGTATTCAAGAATTTGAGAAAATTGTACAGCTGGCCAAAGACGGGAATCGAAGCAGCATTGACTTAACGGTTGCTCACGTTTATGAAGGAGCAGTGCCACCCATCCCAGGGGATTTAACGGCGAGTAATTTCGGACGCGTTCAGTCCTCAGAACAACGTCCCGAGGATTTATTGGCATCGGTTATTGGAATGGTCGGTGAAACGGTATCGACGGCAAGCGTGTTAGCCGCTGATCCGTATCATGTTTCTACGATTGTATATATCGGGTCTTCATTCATTCAGAATCCAATTCTTCGCAAAGTGGTTGCCGATTATACGAAGCTTCGCGGTGCAGAGCCTTTGTTCGTAGAAAATGGTGAATATAGCGGGGCAATGGGTGCATTGCTGTCTTTAGAGGAATAGAAATTGAAGTTATTTTATTTAAAATGGAGGAATTGTATCGATGCTCCGTCCTGTAACCGCAGCAGATATTTCGCACTTAATAGAACAATCTGAGATGGATTATATGAAGGATCGAATGCTTGCCATTCAGGAGCGTGAAGGGAATCCGGAAGGGATTGAAATCAAGGAGATCGACACCTGTCTGCTTCTGTACAGCCGAACCATGGCTTGGGGACAATTCAATAATGTGAAAGGTCCATTCACCGAAGAACATATTCCCGAAATCAGCCGTTTTTTTGATGAACGGAACCGGAATTTCGAATTCCATGTCGCTCCACATCATGACCGGAATATTCTAAGAGCACTCGCTGAGAATGGTTATTTTCAGGCGAGTTTTCATGGATGCTTATACGGAGAACCCCGTCAATTGGCCGCGAATAGACCGAGTCGATTACTTCATATTCGTGAACTCCGAGAGGACGAAATGGAGATCTACGCGGAGATTCATTGTTTAGGGACTGGGTTGCCTTTGGACGGAAAAGCCTATGTGGCCGCCAATAATAAAGTGCTCTATGGCCGGAAGGGATGGCATTTCTTCATCGGATTTGCAGAGGATCAGCCTGCTTCTGTCTCGGTAATGTACATGAAGGATAAAATTGCTTCATTTACTTTTGCCGCGACACTCCCGCAGTTTCGGGGGCGAGGATTTCACACGCAAATGCTGCAGCAGCGACTAGAGGTATGTGCTCAGCATAATTGTCATCTTGTCGTTGCGCAAGCCGCATACGGATCGCAGAGCATGAAGAACATGGAACGAGCGGGTCTACGAATCGGTTATACTCGAGCGAATTGGGTAAAAATATAGACACAGCTGCACAACCCTTTGATTCGTGCAAATTGGTAAACATTGCATTTGATTCTCCTCTGTCCATCATGATATATTATAACTCCTGCCGCTGAGAGGCGGTGAAGAAAGGAAGCTTGAGAGCAGCTGGAATGAGTTCGGGTGGTAAGCATCGATGAGATGAACATTACGAACTGGAAAAAAGTTGCACTTGCAAATAAGCTTCCAAACATGATATATTGTAATTCCGGCTGTCGGATAGGCAGTTGGCTGGAAGTGAAGAGCGCAGCTTTGAAATGATGGTTCTACGGTGGACATCGAATGATGACATCGGAAACTGGAAAAAAGTTGCACTTGCAAATGAGCTTCCAATCATGATATATTATAAATCCGGCCGTTAAGGCGGCTCGGTGAAAAAGTGATTTGTTCTTTGAAAACTGAACAACGAGTGAAACTGTGCGGATCTCTTCGGAGATTCAAATTAGTCAGTAACGTGATGACTTTTATTTCTTCGGATGACGTTGAAATATAAGCATCGAAATGAGCAAGTTCAAGCTTTACCTTTTACGCTTCTTCCTTCTGAATGACTGTTTAACGAACGTGAACCTTTTGTTCGTTAAACGCTAAGGTAAGGAATAAGCGTCTTTTACCGGCGATTTTTACTCTTGAATTCTTGTTGGAACAAACGTGTACCGTTGTTTGTCCCAACATTAAGGAAAGTAAAGATCACCTGAATTGGAGAGTTTGATCCTGGCTCAGGACGAA
>NZ_JBHSQV010000179.1:0-79848 GCF_042658665.1 Marinicrinis lubricantis | reverse complement strand
CGAAAAGTCCAGTCCCAATATTCATTTTTCAAAGAACAACAAGCTGGAAATTTTAAAGGCTCGCTCCAGTCCCCTAAGGGACTGGAAATCATTTAGAAGTTGGCTACAAAACATATGATACGAGGGGTGAATGCAATGAAAGTGTTAGCGATCACCGGAGGGGCAGAGGGAATCGGCAGAGCGACTGCACTTCATTTTGCGAGAAATGGCTATGCCGTATCCATCATGGATCCGAATAAGCCGGCAGGCATGGAAATCATTCAGTTGATTCGAAAAGAAGGCGGAAAAGCGCAGTACGTTCCAGGCGATGCCGGATCCGAGAAAGATATAGACAAGTGGCTGAAGCTCACATTGGATGAATTTGATCGATTGGATGTCTTGATCAATAATGCGGGGATCGGCATGAATGGTCCTGTACTGGATTTGCCTCTCTCTTCCTTCGACCGTGTCATTCAAGTCGGGCTCCGTGGAACCTTCTACTGCTCACAGCAGGCCGCTAAGATCATGGAACGACTCGGCGGAGGCGCAATTGTCAACATCTCCTCGACCCGTGCACTCATGTCGGAGGAAAATACCGAAGCCTACTCCGCTTCTAAAGGAGGTATTCTGGCTCTGACCCATGCGATGGCTGTCAGCCTGGGGCCGTTCGGCATTCGAGTGAACGCGATCAGTCCAGGTTGGATCGAGACGTCGGAATGGAAATACAGTCCGAACGCATCTAGTCCAAACCACAGCGATGCGGATCGTCTCCAGCATCCCGTCGGACGCGTAGGCACACCGATGGACATTGCAGCAGCGTGCCTGTTCCTTGCCGAGGATACGAGCTCATTCATCACAGGACAAAATTTGGTCATCGACGGCGGAATGACGATCAAGATGATATATGTATAATATGAAGCAAATAAAAAGAAGCTGTTTTCGCATCACATACGTGCAAAAACAGCTTCTTCTGTTACTCAATCCAATCGGATCACATCTGCCTCCGGGCATGTCTGCCGTGCGGCCTCGGCCACATGACGATGACAGGTAAAGCAGATGACCTGCTGCTTCTGGGCATGCTCATTCAGCACCCGAAGCGCAAGCTTCATGCGTTCCTCGTCAAAATTGACCAATATGTCGTCGAGCACAATCGGGAGTCTAACCTTCTTCCCGTATTCCCGAACCATGGCAAGACGAATCGCCAAATACAGCTGTTCTACAGTCCCGCGGCTGAGCTGCACCGGATCCCAGCGTGCCCCGCTGCTGTGCTCAACCACAAATCTGCGTTCACCTAGCGGGGAATAAACCGAAGTGTACGCGCCTCCAGTCAGCATGCTGAAGCATTCGCTCGCATATTGCAGCACCTCCGGCCGACGCTCCTTCTCAAATACCGCCTTGGTCTCCTGTATCATTCGCAGGGCTGCAGCATGGACGATCCATCGCTCAGCGGCATGCTGGAACTGAGCCAGCAGTGATTCATGCTGCAGCTCAAGTACAGCCAATTCCGTTCCGTTCATCAGCTGTTCTAATTCCAGCCTTTGGCGTCCCTTCAGCTCCCGCAGCTCACTCAATCGCCGCTCTTCGAGCTGAATTTGATCAAGGAGGTTTTGCAGTCTGCGCGCAAGCTCCGATTCCGGAGCATGCTCCAGTTCTGATCGAAGCCGTTCCTCCCAATCCTCGCCTGCCCATGCGTGCAGCAGCGCCTCGATTTGGCCGATTTCCCGCTTGCAGGCCTGTACCTGCTCGTAGAGCTGCACTCGCCTTCGAAATCCGTCTTCGTCATCGGCACCCGCGGCCCGAAACAGCTGAAGCAGCTCGCCTTGCAGATAACTTTCCTTCTCCTCCAAGTCCATTCCCGCCTGCTCATCCTCTTCGAGTCTCAGCAGAAGCGCTTTTCTTTGCTGTTCCAACTCCAGCTGTCTCTCCAGCTCAATTCTGCCTTGATAGACTCCGGCCAAGACGTCATCATGCTCCAGCTCCAGCAAGGTCTTGGCCTTCTCTTCGTATTCCCGCAGAGACCGCCCCAGCTCTTCCAGCTTATCTCTCAGCTGCTGACGCAAGCGTCCGACGTTCTGTGCTTTCTCGATTTGCTCCAGCAGCAATAGCGCATAGTTCGGAGACAACGACTCGGGTAGACCTCGGTCATGCAGCCAATTCATACATTCACGGCCGATCTCCTCTTGTTGTGATTGAATGTTTAAGAGCTCATGCTCACTTTGCTTCAGCACCGTCTCCGTCTGGCGGCATTTGATCCATGATTCTTCCGCCTTCTGCTCGAACCTTCGTAATCTTTCTTGGTGCTCCTCCCACGTTTGCAAAATAGCTTCCAGCTGCAGCAGCTCCTGCTCCTGGCGCTTCACGTCCATCATATACCGGCTGCTAATCGTTCCTCCGGTTGTCTCAGAAGCAGCAGCGACTTGAGCCGAAGCCATTCCGAAATCGCTGCAAATACGGCTCATTTGCTGCCAGAGCCTCTTCATTTCGGAGAGATATTCCTGTTCCTGACGCATGAATTCGGATGCTTGAGGCATGCTGTTCTTTCGCTTGTTGGAGCCTTGGATAGAACCGCCGCCCAACCAAAGGGAAACCGCTAGAATGATCCACATGAAAGAGATTATGATGCCCGGCAGCCACTCTTGATTCCATATAAAATATAGAGGTGCAGCCAGTGCTGCAACTGACACCGCAACCCATCCATAGCTTGTCCGCCTGCGTCCAGAAGCAGAAGGAGCCGATGAAGCCCTCGAGCTTCTCGCTTGTACAGCTGCGTAACTCGCATCCGACATTCTTTGCCGGGCCAGTTCTGCCTTCATGCTCCATTCCTTAAACTCATCGTACAGGGATCGCCAAGCGGACATCGACGATTTCACATCGCGCAGCTCTGTACCGACTAGCGCGTCGGGCAGAGCAGACTCCAGCACGCGTGCCTCCCGCTTCCGTTCATGCTCCCATTCATCTCTCGTGCGTTTCTCCGTCTGCAGTGCTTCCTTCAGCTGCTGCAGCTGCCGTTCTTGATCCGACCGCTTGCGTTCAAGCAGAGCATCCTTCTCCGCCAGACTGCGCAGCAGCGACTCATCGTCCAAGGCGATTACAAGCTGCATCAGCCTTTCTTCAGTCAAGCTTTCTCCGATTTTGCGAAGCCCTTGCGCCAGCTCGCTTCCGGCTGCTTCGTACTCTTGCAGCAAACCTGACTGCTGCTGCTGTAAATTTTGATAAAGTGCCGCATCACCGAAGAGCTTCTCGAGCGAAGATCGGTTCATCAGGAAGCTGTCGCGAACCTCTATGCTTTCCAGCTTAGCTCTGTGCTGTTCAGCCCGCGACTGTCTTATCCTCCGCTCACTGCGCACATCCGTCATCTGATCCTGCAGCCATTCAAATCTCGCCATCGCTTGCTCCGGAAATGAGCCGAAGGCCGGCAGCTGCTTTAACTGCTCCTTCAGCTCTATCCACCGTATCCAGCTTGGCCTTGCCTTTAGGCAAAGCTCCAGCCATTCCTTTTCTCGCAGCGCCGCTTCCAGCTTTTTGGCCGTTTGCTCGATCTCCGCTTCGCTTTGCTCGATCTTTCCCTGAAGCCCCGCGAATTCCATAGAGCGTTCCTTCAGCGCTCGGATCTGTTTCGCGGATTGATCCAGCTCCGACGACCATTTGTTCAGCATTTGATTTTGCCCGCGGGGCCTGAAATAACGATCCATCTCTGTCTGCAGCTTCTTCTCTGCCTCGAATATGGCCGAAGGTCTGATCCCCGTACCGGCCGCGAACAAATACGCCTGCAGCTCGTCTGTCTGCAACGTCCGGATTTCCTGCAGCTCTGTCAGGCTGAATGCATACAAGTGACGGAAGGTTTGTTCGCTGGTGCCGTCAAGCATTCGTTTCAGTTCCGCCTCGCCTCCGGCAGCACCTTCATCCGTATGCAGAACAGGCGGCCTGTCTCCTTGGCGTTCCAGCAGCAGAGAACCTTTATCCGTTTCTGAAAGCCACAATCGGCCTCCAAACTGCTTTGACATTGGCTTTTCCTTTGGACCCGCTCCGTAAAGCATATATGTGATAAACCTATGAATCGTGCTCTTTCCAGCTTCATTCGGTCCATAGATGATCGTAAAGGGAGAGTTCAGCTCCGTACGGAAGCCGTCAAGCTGTTCGTAATGATCGATATGAAGCTTCGTAATCTTCAACGCTTACATTTCCTCCCTCTCCGTGAGAAGTCTTACCGCCAGAAGCTTCGCCTGCTCCAGCAATTTCCTTTGATCTTCTGCATGCTGCGCGGGAACGTACCTCGCCGTTTTGCGATTGGACATTACCGGCTGCAGCAGCTCCTCCATCCACACTTCCGTAAGGGAATCATCGAACCTTGCTTCAAGCTGGAGCAGCTGCTGAATAAATGGATTATCCTGCTCCAGCACCGACAGGTCGATATCCGGCAGCGTAGCATCTTCCCAGCTTTCCATCCATACCGATCCGCTTCGATCCGAATGGATCGACGTGTACGATTCCGATAGATCGGAAAGCCACTCTCCGATCTGCTCCGCATCCTGTAAGTAGGAGTGCAGCTTCCCACTGCCTATAAACCGAATTCGGTAGATGAACGAAGCGGACCCGCTCGCATCGATACGTTCGTCTAAAGCGGCCAACAGCCGATCATGAAGCTCTACCGGCTCTTCGACATCCGAAATATCCACATCGATACGAATAAATTGGATATCCGCTAGCGAGATAAATTCCAGCTTGCTCTCTCCAGCATCGTCTACCTCTATGTAGTAGCAGCCTCTTTCTCCCTGCTCCTTCATGTGTCGGCCCAGCAAATTGCCCGAATAGACCACATATGGCCGCTCGTGCAGTACCTGCGGCACGTGAATGTGCCCTAGAGCCCAGTAGTCGTAGCCTTTGCCGATAAGCTCCTCTTTGCTGCAGGGACTGTACGGCTCATGCCCCTCGCGGCCGTCTACGTTGGCATGCAGCACCGCGATATTGTACACGCCGGCCTCAGGCTTCGGAAACAGCTTCGCCAAGTTATCTGTAACCGTTCGCTCCGGATAGGAAATGCCGTACACGTGCACCGGCAGACGACCTGCTCGGGTAAGAGCGGTATGTCTAGTGACCTCTCGAGACGGAAAGAAGTGCACGTTGTCCGGCCATTCCACCCCTGACCACTCACCATCCTCGGGATCATGATTGCCCCGTACCGCATAGACAGCAATGCCATGCTCCTGAAGCCTGCGAAAACCTTGGCTGAGACGTACGTGAGCCCGTACGGACCTGCCGGCATGATCGGTTAAGTCGCCTGAGAGAAGCACGAAGTCAACCCTTCGCTCAACAGCTTCCTGCACGAGGCGGTCCCATGCACGGAAGGAAGCACGAATCAGCTCCTCCCTTAATCGGGGAGTGGACTGTCTAAGTCCCTTAAAAGGACTGTCCAAATGCAAATCCGCGGCATGCAGAAATGAAAATGAGCCCATCTACATCTCCCCCCTGTTCAACCGTGCTGTGCCGGGTACCCTTCGTATATCGTCTTCAGCTGCTCGATCACCCGATCCAGCGTATATTGCGTCGTCGCTTTCTCCCACGCTGCTTTCGCGAGCTGCGTTCGAAGCTCCGGATCCACCACAACTCTCTCCAGCGCATCCGCCAGCGCGTCAGCGTCATTCACAGGTACTAACAGGCCGGTCTTGCCATGCTCGATCTGCTCAGAAATCCCTCCGATATCGGTGCCGATGAGGGCGAGCCAGCACAGCGCCGCTTCGGCGAACACATTGCCGAACGCCTCAGCGCGAGATGGAAGAACGAAGATATCGAAGAACGGCATGAACTGTTCCGGATGAAGCGTATAGCCGTAGAAAATCGTGTCTTCATAAATGCCCATCTCCTGAGCCTGCTGCTCCAGCTCTGGGCGAATCGGACCGTCACCGATGAGATGAAGCACGAATTCATGCCCTCTTCTCTTCAGCTCGCCGCAAGCCTTCAGCAGCACATCCAATCCTTTCGCCGGCACTAATCGGCATAGCGACACGAGCTGTGGTACATGATTTTCATGATCGATCGGCTTGAACCGTCTTTGGTCAAAACCGTTATATATGACCTTAATTCGTTCCGGCTGCTCCATAAATCGACCTAGATATCGCTTGAACGCTTGGGAAACGGTGATGATGCCGTCCAATCTCAGCTCAAGCTCCCGATAGAGCGAGGTAAGAAATGTATGCGCCTTGCCGCCCCGTTCGATTTTTCCATTCAGCAGCAGCTCGTTCTCGTAGCTGGAATGGATCGTCAGCCACACTGGCGTATTCGGAAACATCGTCTTCATCATCAGCGCAGAGACAGGATGGTGTGCGTGAATGAGATCATACGATCCTTTAATCCTCAGCTTAGACCACCACAAAAAGTCCTTCATCGTTTGAATATATTTAGCTGTGATCGGATCTTCTTCAAAAGAACGCAGATCGAAGCTCTGAAACTCAATCGGTTCCGTTCCTTTACTGCGAATCCGTTTGGGCAAATAGAACAGCTCCATGTCCCATCCCATCTGCTTGAATTGTTCCTGGATATATGGCACCATGGATGATACGCCTCCGGGTTGCTCCGGTGGGAAAAACAATGCTTGTAGTATTTTCATCCGTTTCCTCCCGAAATGAACTATGACAAAGAATGAGAATCTTTGTTCTTATTTTTCTAATTTTATTGTACCTTGAGAACAGGTAAAAAAGAAAGCTATAATACTTGGAGTAAACATATGTTCGAATTTGTTCGGGTGACACCTTTTGCTTTCATCAATTATCTGACAGCGATTCATCCATTATCATGTACAAGTTAAGGCGGTGCTTTTGGCCATGACATTTTCGGAAACTCATCATCCTCTCCCATTCGATCTGCTTTTTGGCAGTACCGCTCCCGTCGTGTCCGCGAGCAGTATTTTAATGATCTTAATATTGATGTTCATCGTGACCTTTCGTTTGTACAAAGACAGGAAAAAGAAAGGCTACCGCTCCATCAGCCTCTCGCTCCTCATTATTATCATTCAATACATATTTATTTTGATGCTGCAGTGGTACAAGCCTGAAAATCCTTTATTCGAGACATATACGATTCAATTCTTGCAGGTCATTGCATTCATATTTATTAATATGGGAATGTACCAGCTGTACAACCATTCAAGATTCAAGCAAAAGTTTCTCAGTTCTACCCTTTTGGTTGCCGCATTCATCATTGCGGGGATTTATTATTATATGACAGGTTCTAGAACCATGACCGTTCAAGAAACCTTGCTGCAGCAGTCGTTTCTGGATGTTTACTTGTTCCTGCTCATCTTTCTCTGTTTTTATTTAGTAGCTCCTTATGTCGGGCAAAGGCGAAAATATTATTTGGGCCTGACTGTGTTTTTCATGTCGCATTTGTCCTATGTGGCGAATCAATATGTGTTTCAAAACAATCACGGGGTTTTAAAGGTGCTGCAGTATTTTCTGCCCATCTCTTACTACAGTATTGTGTTTCTGTTCGTGCTGGATCGTGTCATTGAACTGCTTCAGCAGGTGTACCGTTCAGCGATCACGGACGGATTAACCGGACTATACAACCGTAATTATTTTAATAAGCAGGTAGATAAAGCACTGGCGAAAAATATGAACACAGCTGTCATCTTTACGGATATCGATAATTTTAAAAAGCTGAACGACACGCTGGGCCATCAGGCTGGGGATGACGCGTTATGCCGCGTCGCGGATATCTTGAAACAGGAGGCCGAAGGCATCGGACTGGCAGGACGCTACGGGGGAGAAGAATTGGTCATGCTCATCGTTCATCCGAAGGCGAAAGTATCCGCCATTGCCGAACAGGTTCGAAAACGGGTTGAAACGGAGGCGGGTGTAACCGTCAGTGTAGGCTACAGCAAAGGAAAGCAAGGAATCGATGCGGAAGAGCTTACGAAGCAAGCCGACGAGGCGATGTACATTTCGAAAACGACAGGGAAAAATAAAGTGACGGGCTATTCCACTCGGAAGAAAGCTAATTCTGCGGAGTCGTAGAGTTCAGTGAAAACAGCTGCTGCCACTGCAGATCCAACGTTTCGCAAATTCGTTTCGCCGTCGCCGGTCCGACCGACTTTTCGCCTCTTTCAATTAAACTAATGTATGCGGGACTGACTCCAATTCGCGATGCCAATTCCTTTTGGGTCAGTCCTTTGTATACCCTAGCCTGAATCAAGGCTTCCGTTCTCACCATAATTCTGGACATAAAAACCCCTCATTTTTACATCTTTTTCTATATTATAGGACTCCTTATTCGCATATGCAATAATATAAATTCACTTTTGTGTATTCCAGAAAATATCAATCAGTTATTGATGCTGTTCAACGGAACATGGTAATATATAGGGGGTTGTTTACTTTTGTTTACTTTTGTTTACTTAAATTAACCCCGTCTTGGATGTTGCGACCTGAATAACTTACTGCTGATAAGCTGGTGAGAACTATGGAATTCTATCAAAAACTACGGGATTTAAGAAAACTTCGAGGCTACACAATTCGGGAAGTATCCGACCGCTCAGGGGTATCGCCTGCGTATATCTCTCAATTGGAAAACGGCAACAGAGGTGTCCCTTCCCCAGAAATATTAATGAAGCTGTCAGAAGGCTTGAATATTTCTTACTCCGATCTCATGGGAATTGCCGGGTATCTCGAGAAAGAACTGTCGATTCCGAAAGAGGATCAGGCTCCTCCTGTGAATTTGCGGCGCTTTATTCGTGAGAATCATATCATGTTTGACGGGATCGTCCTGACGGAGGAAGATAAAGAGTGGATCGAAAGAGTGCTGTCAGCGCTTTTTTGGATACGCAAACAGGATCCTCATGAAGGATAGAGAAGCCTCGCGAAAAGCAGGCTTCTTTTTTTGGGGCGAATACCGCCCTTTCGAGGACTAGTCATGTTTCCTCTGCCTTGATTCACGGTATACTAATCTACAGCACCCTTGATTCTATGACCGCATCAATAGAAAGGAACGTTTATTTCCATGCAGCTTCCTCAAGCCTATATACAACAAATGAAGCAGCAGCTGCCGCCGGAGCATTTTCAGGCGTTTATCGAGAGCTACCAAAAACCGCGTCAACAAGCGCTTCGGATCAATCCCTTGAAAGTGTCCGAACCTGAGCAGCTTCGATTGCTGAAGCAGACCTTTCATCTTGAGCCGGTATCCTGGTGCGATACAGGTTACTATTATGAAGATGCCAAGCCCGGCAAGCATCCTTGGCACGCTGCCGGTGTCTACTATATTCAAGAGCCATCGGCCATGTCTTCTGCAGAGCTGCTGGACCCGCAGCCCGGCGAAACGGTACTTGATTTGGCGGCAGCCCCCGGCGGTAAGACGACGCAAATCGCCGCAAAAATGAAAGGAAGTGGCCTGCTTGTCGCCAACGAAATTCACCCGGGTCGAGCGCGTATCCTCTCAGAGAACGTGGAAAGGTTCGGCATCGTCAATGCGATCGTGACAAGCAGCACGCCCCAAGCACTGGCGGAAGCTTTCCCGCAGCATTTTGATCGCATTATGCTGGACGCGCCTTGTTCAGGGGAAGGCATGTTCCGCAAAGATCCGGAAGCCGTAGGAGAATGGTCGGAAGACCACGTACGGATGTGCGCGCAAAGGCAGCTCGACATCCTGCCCTCAGCAGCTCTCATGCTTAAGCCGGGCGGAACTCTCGTTTATTCGACTTGCACGTTCAATCGATCTGAAAACGAAGAGGTGATCGCTGCATTTTTAGAGCAGCACGATGATTTCGAATGTACGCGCACCGAACGAATTTGGCCTCATTTGCAGCGGGGCGAAGGTCATTTCGTAGCCGTGTTGAAGCGGCACTCTTATGATCATGAAGATAAAACGCGTCATATGAAGAGCAAAAAGAAAGGTCGCCATCTGAAAGCGCCCAAGGAGGCGGCACTACTGACAAAGCAATTTTGCCAAGAAGTACTACCTCGTTGGGCTGTGCCAGAAGGGGAACTGTTTCTGCTTGGAGAACAAGTGTACAACATTCCTCTTCATGAAGGTCTGCCTTTCGATCTGTCTAAATTGGATCGGATCAAGACACTTCGATTCGGCCTTCATATGGGAACGATCAAGAAACAGCGCTTTGACCCATCCCATGCGCTGGCACTCGCCGTTCCAAGGTACAGCGACTCCACCTCCTATGTGAAGCTGGATTCAGACTCATCCGAATGCGCCGCCTATCTAAGAGGCGAAACACTGCCCAATAGCGGGAAAGGATGGACTCTCGTCTCAGCAGATGCATATCCCATCGGCTGGGGCAAGAGCAGCGGCGGCATATTAAAAAATCACTATCCAAAAGGTCTCCGCTGGATGTAACCTTTGGCGCACCTTTGGCGCAGACAGCCCAAAAAGGCACCTCCGATATGAAATCGGGGGTGCCTTCGGTTTTATGTGAAGCGATCTGCCTTTATTAATGAACTTGCTCATTCGTGAAATGCAGCTCATCAATCGGCTCATTACGATAAAACATCGTTACATTAAAAGACTTATAGTCTTTTTCCTTATCCAGCTCTCTCATCAGCAGCGTCGCCAGAAGTTCGCGTTCGTGCTCGTCTCCTACATCACTTAATTCGATATATCCGGTAATGTGTGATCCGCTAATATCAACGGTCGCCGTTCCGATCGGAAGCCCGCCGTCTCGCTGATTGTAGAGATTGAACGTTAAAGTATCCTGATCGTCTCTTGACAGCACGACGGAGTAATCGTCAGCAAGTTCATTGATCTGAGCATGCTCCAATAATTCTTTATGCGTCAGCTCGACCGTTTCAATCATGGTGCCGTTATACTTCATATCCATCGTAAAGGTATCCATGTCGTGTTCATCATACTCAGACACTAACAAATCGGTGATATGTTCGATTTCCTCGTCGTTCGGGTCGAAACGCCAATCGACCTCTCCGTATACTTCTCGATCGTACTCCGTCAGCACAGCCTCAGCAATCCACTGCTGATTAAAGTCATATATGTGATACACCGTAGTCCGGTGATAAGAATTGACTGATACGAGCTCATAATATACTGCATCTTCTTCCTCGTCTTCCTGTACCGAATAAGAGTCGGAATCGGCCTCCATCTCATATGCCTCGTCCATCATCATCTCTTCGTCTTCGTCCATGTCGTACACATTATATATTTCGACATCGTCATCATCCATGAAGGACAGCTCGTCCTCATCTAATTCGTCATCATATACAAGGTTCGAGTCGGCTGTACGATCCTCGTAATCCGTCGTCATGAGATGGTCGAACTCGCTGTATGTGACAATTACATCGTATTCTTCCAGCTGAAGCACTTCTGCCAATGTCTCAATATAATGATGAGCGTGATCGATCACATGTTCCTTGAAGGAATCTATTTTGCCTCCCTGTTCGATTTGAATGGAGCCAGATAATCGATGACCTTCCCGGTACACTAAACTCATGGAACCCGCATATTGTCCATCCAACAGTATATCAGCCACTTCTCCTCCGGAAGTTCTAAGTTCAGGCTGAATCATAATATTCGCCATGGCTCACATTCCTCCTCATAGGTGTTCATGACCATAGCTTTTCCTGAATTTCGGCACATATCCTTCACTTTACTGGAAAAGTGCCTTTAGCGCGGCGAATACACCGTCATCGTTATTGCTGAGGGTCACCCGATCCGCGGCCAGCTTCACTTCCTCCGGCGCATTATCAACCGCATAGCTGAGGCCGGCGAACTGAAGCATCTCTACATCGTTGTAATAATTGCCGAACGCGACGACTTCCTCCGGCTTCACATCCGCCGATTTGCAGTATTGCGCGAGCGCTTTTCCTTTCGTCGCCTCTTTGTGCATCATATCGATGAATGAGACCCCGCTGCGGATCATGCGCAGCCTAGCTAATTCTGGATACAAGCGCCTAAGATCCGCCTCCATTCGATCCATCTCTTCCGGTGGGCCGAAAGCCGTAAACTTCACCCATTCCTCATTGATCATGTCATCTAAATGCTCAGCCATTTGCGGCATGGCAAAATATTTCCCGTACATCTCCTCGGCATTTTCAGGCATCTGCTCCACATACATTTCAAAAGCCGTATTGATGTCAAAGTGGATTCCTTTTTGTCTGCAGTAATCGATAATTGGACGAATGTCCTCATACCGAAAAGAAAACTGATGAATCGTCGTTGGACCTTCCGAGCTTAAAGTGAGCGCCCCATTATGAGTAATCAGCACACTACCAAAGCCTAATTGCTCTAAAATCGGCAAAGCGCTCATCGGCCCTCTGCCCGTGCACAGCACAATGGTCCTTCCTTCTCGGTGCAGCTTTTGAAGCATCAACCTCGTCGGTTCGGTTAATCTATGGTCATCTGTAATTAACGTTCCATCTACATCCAGTGCAATCAATTTATAGGTCACTTGTCTGCCGCCTTTCTTTTAGCGCTGTAATTTCCTCATCGGTTAATTCGCGGTAATGGCCGATCGGCAGTGCGTCATCCAGCCGAAGCGGTCCCATGGAGATTCGCTTTAAAAATGTCACTTCGCTGCCTACGGCGCGAAGCATCCGTTTGACTTGGTGGAACTTTCCTTCCGTGATCGTTAAATGAAGCTTAGTCGTTCCTTCCGCGGCGCTGAGAATGTGAGCTTTAGCGGGAAGCGTTACGTAACCGTCATCTAATGTGATTCCTTCCTCCAGCTGCCTGATCTCCTGCTCTGTCAGCTCCCCCGCTGCCTCTACTTCATAGGTTTTCTCGACATGCTTTTTCGGAGATAACAGCTCATGCGCCAGCTTGCCGTCATTCGTCAGCAGCAGCAAGCCTTCCGTATCCTTGTCCAGACGGCCGACAGGGAATGGCTGAAAGGCTTGCACCCACGGCTCCAGCAAGTCTAAGACCGTACGATCACGAGCATCCTCCGTCGCCGATATAACGCCCTGCGGTTTATTCAGCATCATGTATATAAATTCACGGTAATGAACGAACTTACCGCATACGGTGATCTGATCTTGTGCAGGGTTAACCTTCATCCCCGTATCTGTCACGACTTGACCGTTCACTTCAATTTGTTTCTGCTTTGCGAGCTTTTTAATTTCTGATCTGCTCCCGCAGCCCATATGTACTAACACTTTATCGAGCCTTTGCGGATTACCCTCGCTCAAGAAGACCGCTCCTTTCATTCACTCAAGAAAACAATCTCATCATCGTCCATCTCCGATGGACTCAAAGACAAAGCCCGTTCCTTGTGCAATTTTTACGATTGTTTGACTTTCTTTACCTCGCTGATGCAAATAGTTTATAATACTTTGCAGGAGAAAACCACGTTTGAACCTGTTTGCAAATAGAAATATAGTGAGGTGCAGTACATGAAGAAGCTTTCCATTTATTTAGGTATTATCATTGTGTTATTCGGCGGTCTGTACGCTGTCAACGTTTTCTCAGAAAAGGCGGCCAATTCGAAGTATGAAGAAAAAGCCATGGAGCTTTACAAAACGACACCGGACAAGCTGAAGACTGAAACAAAAGAGCAGCTGGATGATGAAAATTACCAAAATATCATTATCCCATCCGACTTTAATCAAAAGCTTGAAAACGGCGATGATATGCTGGTCTATTTCTTCTCTCCAACATGCTACTACTGCCAGCAAACGACGCCTACAATCATGGATCTTGCCGAAGAAGCTGACGTTTCTATTCTCCAATATAACGTTTGGGAAGATCCGAGCGCATTTGATAAATACATCACTTCCACACCGACATTGATTCATTTTGCGGATGGTAAAGAAGTCGCTCGCTATGAAAATGGTTTGCTGGGTGACAACTCAGAAGCTGATCAAAAAACCATCGAAGACTATAAGGCTTTTTTACAGCAAGTGAAAGAAGCCGGGTAATAGAGAAGCTGCTGTCGGCCAAGACAGCAGCTTCTTTTTTGTATGAAGGGAGCCAAGATTCTGTCTCGGCATTTATTTCTATTCAGGTATTCGCATCCTTAGATTTACCAGATTTGGCATCCTCCAGCGCATGCTGAATTTCACTAGCCAGTATCTTCAATCCCCACATATCTTCTCTTTCCCACAGCTCATTGAACTTAAATTGAAAGGCAACCGCTTCTCTCACCCGACGGAAAAAATACAGCTCCTGAATGTCACTAAGCAGCTTGGAAACGATGAGCGATTTGTCTTCAAACAGCTGCTGTGATTCCATGATTTCATCGCGAATGCTGGACATCTCTTCATCCAGCAAGAAGGCTGCTTCCGCCGCTTTACTAAGCCGCATTCTCAATTCATCCGGCAAGCTCTGCTTATATTTATAGTTGAGCGAATGCTCAATCGTCGCCCAGAAGTTCATCGCGAGTGTACGAATTTGTATCTCTGCCAGTACTTCTTTACTGCCCAGCGCAGTCTGGACAGGATATTTAACAATGATATGATAGCTGCGATATCCGCTTTCCTTTTTATTTTTAATATAGTCCTTTATATAAACGACGGACATATCTTCCCGCTCCTGGATGAAATCGGCGATCGTCTTAATGTCCTCTACGAATTGGCACATAATACGGATGCCGGCGATGTCCTCGATACCGGATTCCAATTGATCCATCGGGACATCCAAGCGCTGAGCTTTATCCAAAATGCTGGAAATTCTTTTCACCCGGCCGGTAACAAATTCGATCGGTGAATATTCGTTTCGTTTTTTTAGCTCTGAGCGCAGGTTTTTAAATTTCACCTTCAGTTCTTCCACTGCTTGCTCATACGGAAGCAAAAACTTACTCCAATCCCTTCCGTCCATAGATCTACCTCCTGTCTTGAAGCTACCTGAAGTCGGCTCCTACAGCGTCGGAAATGCGGCTGAAGCCATCCTGTTCCAGCCTCCGAATAAGCCCTTGACCTATCTCCTTTAGCAGCCCTGGACCTCTATAGATTAATGCGGTATACACTTCTACCAGGCTGGCCCCGGCCCGTATTTTCTCATATGCGTCATCCGCATTAAAAATTCCGCCCACTCCGATAATCGGCAGTTTGCCGTCCGTAGCCTGAAATATCGTGCGTATGACCTCGGTCGATCTCGCTGTGAGAGGTCTGCCGCTCAAACCACCGGCTTGCGTCGCGTTCGGATGCTGAAGTCCGTCGCGAGAGAGGGTCGTATTCGTTGCGATGATTCCAGAAATCTCTGATTTCGAGACAACATCTATAATATCCTTTAATTCCGTTTCGTTCAAATCTGGCGCGATTTTTACGAAAATCGGTTTTTTAGGTGTTTGAGCATATTTTTGATGCTGGGTTCTCATTTCGTCACAGACAGCGCTGAGCAGCTCAGACAGCTGTTCACCATGCTGGAGCTTCCGTAAATCCGGTGTATTCGGAGAACTGATATTCACCACAAAGAAATCCGCATACGGAAACAGCGTATCAATGCAGGCACGATAGTCCGAAACGGCATCTTCATTCGGTGTCAGCTTGTTTTTGCCGATATTCACTGCGACGGGAACCGTACGCTGCTTTAGTCTGCGAAGGTGGTCGGCCATCTTATCCGCCCCATCATTATTAAAGCCCATCCGGTTAATTAACGCATCGTCCGGCGGCAGTCGAAACAGCCGCGGCAGTTCATTGCCGGGTTGTCCTTTTGGCGTTACGGTACCGACTTCAATAAAGCCAAAGCCGATGCGTGAAAAAGCAGGTACAGCCTGTCCGTTTTTATCTAATCCAGCAGCTAACCCGACAGGACTCGGAAATCGAATGCCGCACACTTCCGAAGCCAGACGTTCGTCCACTTTCCATCCGTACATTCCCCCAAGCATTGCCAGCGCACCGGGTATGCTGCCGGCTGCCTTCAATCCGCCGATGGTTAGATGATGTGCCTTCTCGGGGTCCATTTTGAATAGTATGGGTTTGATCATTCGGCGATACAGCATGCATATATTCCTCCGTTCTTTATACTGTTAATCAGTTTATCCGTAATTGAATTAAAATGGAAGAGGCATAAACATTGAACATCGGGAATTTGAAAGAGTGCCGTAACTCACATCATGTTCACGAGAGCAGCCCTATGATAAAATGGTGGAGAAGAAACCGATCATCTTTTATAAAAGGGGATGCATACGATGGCCAGAAGAAAATTACAGCAGCCTAAGCATAAGCCTCAGCAGGAGGATGTCAACAAGAAAGCAATCTACATAACAGGCGGTATTTTTGTAGGAATCGTTGTTCTTCTATCCGTTTTGCTTGCATTGGACTAGCATTCTGCATCCAAGATAACCATGTCAAAGGGGGCCCACATGGACATGGACCCCCTTGTTCTATTTACAGCTTATTACCACGACACATATTTCGGCTCAGCCTCCAAAGTGTGCCCTTTCTTCATCGTTTAACTAATTTAACCATCGGTACACCTTCGTTGGATTCGTCTCTTCTACCTGGGATGGCAGCTTGTATGGCGATGCTCCCCGTATGATCTCTTCCGGCAAACTGCCGTCATTCACAACGGTGACTTTCGTGCCCAGCGGCACCATTGCAAAGAGCTCCTCGACATCTTCCTGTTCCATCCGAACACATCCCAATGACTCATCCTTACCGATGGATTCCGGTTCATTGGTGCCATGAATCGCATATAACGTATCGGACAGCGTCATTCCCCGGCTGCCAAAATCTCCGTCTGACCTCCCATTCGGATTAACGACCTTCTCCGTAATTTCGAATTCCCCTTCCGGCGTTCGATCGCCTCCTAGTCCGACGGGATAATTGCGGAGCACCATATCGCCGCTGACGAGCGCCAAGCGATGATTGGATTTGTCTACGATGATTTCAAGCTCTGGCATGCTCCGGTCGAGGGTGAATTTTGCCTTTCTAGGGTCTTGTCCATTCGAAGCGGACGTGTTTAGCTCGGTTTCCCATACAGGATTAGACTGGTCATTGGATAGTACCAGATTAACAGCTTCTGCGAGCGAATCCGTCAAGCCAGATATGAGATTGTTTGGATAGTCTCCAAGCAAATCCTGCGGCTGGCTTGGCTTCACTCCATTCAACTGCTCATAATGGTGAACCGCCGATTTGGCTGTAAGCCAGTCCTCCTGAATCGCTTTCCACTCGCTGAGCACCTGCTCCTCCAATGGAAACGGACCGGTCTCACAATCACACAAGATCGGATGATGAGACTCGATTTGAAGCGACGATATTTGATCCGCCGCCGTTCCCGAAACAACGACCTGCAGATCACCGGGCTGCAGCCAATGTACGGCCGTCTGCTTGATCGGCGCGATCACTGCCCACTCATTGCCGTCATCCTTCGTCTCTTTCCAAAACGTATAAAACTCATTCATCCACGATTCCGCGTATGGATTTAACGTATGATCAATATATAAATACTGCGGCTGCGGCTCCTGCGCCGAATGAGGAGGCGCCGTTTGGGGATTGTCCTGCTGCGGGCCTTGGCTATATGGATCTGATACTGAGGGATCCTGGAGCAGAATGCAAACAAGAAACAGCAGCAGCACCGCGATGGTTTTCTTTACAATGCCTGTCCATTTCTTGCGCTTGGGGCCGGGCGCAGCCTCTACCTCCTTGCTCGCGGCTTGAATATCCTCCACCTTGATCCCGAATTCTACAGCTTCATACGCTTCAAAAATTTCGCCGGACTGCGCGAAGCAGTATGCGGCCTTAGCCTCCTGACCCCGCTGCAAATATTCCTTGCCCAGCAAATACCATGCCATCTTGTTTTCCGGATGCTTTTTCACAAACTGTTTTAAATGTGAAAATTTCTTCTCCATCTATGTCCACCTCGTTATTAGGAACAACCCTCAAACAAAAAAAGACCTGCTGTGGCGGCAGATCTTGGATGTATATATAGATCATGACAAGAATAAATTAATTATTGAACGGTTCATCAGCAACTTTAATCGAATCCGTAGGACAGCCGTCTGCCGCATCCTGCAGATCGTCATAAAGATCTTCTGGAATCTCGGTAATTCCTCTATTATTATCGCCTTCGTAAATCACTTCAGCGATCCCTTCATCGTCGTAATCATAAATATCAGGTGCTGTCGCTCCGCAAGCTCCACAGGCGATGCAAGTATCTTTTTCTACCCATGTATATTTTGCCATGTAAATGTATCCTCCTATCCGTATTGTTCCGCTAAGACCTGCGTTCCATATTTTAATATAATATACTTCCGGCTAAACTTCAATGATATCCATAACTGTACGGAATGCTGGAGTTTATTCGGAGTCCCACTCCATCGATTTCAGAAAGTCCTTTTGCAGCGAAGTGCCCCTAGATTTGTGGTCTCTTAGTAAAGAGGATGGATCATCACCAAGCATTCCAGCGGTCAATACCGCGCTTTCCCCGAACTTATCGCGAAGCCGGTCCATCGCCTCATTTAATGCTTCTTTCTTAGGTGCCTGCTCGTAATCAAACAAATCCAGCTGTACCTGAGAATGCTCCTTATCGGTTAAGCTTTGAAGGGTGACCCCCAGTAACCGTACAGGTTTGCCCTCCGGCCAATGCTTGTCATACAGCTCAAGTGCCTTAGCGAAAAAATCCTGGCTATTATCCGACGGTTCACTCATGGTCACAGAACGCGTATATGTTTTCATATTGGGTTCCCTGATCGTTATTTGCACCACCTGTGCAAGCAGCCCCTGCCGGCGAAGTCTTCTTGCAACCTGATCGGCCAAATTCAGAAATATTCTGCGAACATCCTCCCTGCGTTCCACGTCCTTAGGAAGTGTCGTCGTATGTCCGATCGATTTGGAGGGCTCCTTCTCGCTTTTGACCGGTGTGTCGTTCAGTCCGTTCGCAGACCGCTTCAGATCTGGACCGGCGATGCCGAAATGCATTTGCAGCAATTTCTCATCGGCGGCAGCCAGCTGTCCAATCGTCGTAATGCCCAGCTTCTTCAGCTTCGCCGCCGTTTTCTGCCCGATACCGAACAACTCCGCACAAGGCCTATGCCAAAGTACCTGGGGCACATCTCTTTTCCTTAAAACCGTGATCCCATTCGGCTTCTTCATATCCGAAGCCATTTTGGCCAGAAGCTTATTCGGGGCAACGCCAATGGAGCATGGAAGACTTAATTCCTTTCCGATCCGCTCCTGCAGCCGCTGCGCAATTTCGAGCGGCGTACCGAATTGCTTCGAACCCGTGATGTCCGCAAAGCATTCATCGATCGAAACGGGCTCTACGAGCGGGGTATACTCATACACCATGCGCAAAAAATTCTCGGAATATTTCCGATACAATGCAAAATTAGGTTTAATGAGAATTAAATCCGGACATCTTCCAACAGCTTCCGAGACACGCATACCTGTACGAATTCCACGCCTTCTCGCCTCATACGAAGAGGTGACGATAATCCCCTTGCGCTGCTCTACGCTTCCTGATACGGCACAGGCCTTTCCTCTGTACAGCTCCGGCTCCTCCGCTGCATGGACGGAACAATAAAAGGCATTCATATCAATATGAAGAATAACCCTTCCAGATACGGGGTAATATCGATGAACATCCTTCAGCATCTCTTTATTCGCATCCCCATGTGCCATGTTCTACGAATCGGCTTTGTATATGAGAGGTCATGGAAGCCGCACCGAGAGAACGGCATCCAAAACGCCCGCGCGAAATATCTTATGAACGAATGACTCCCATTCATCATGATACCTCCATTCCTATATAAACATTCATATTCAGGGCTTGCTTACATATGTCAAAAGCATACATGCATAAGGACGAATCGGTCAAGGAGAGCGTAAAAATATGTTCCCCCTCGAATAAAACATGTTATAATATTTTAAAAATTGTACATATCGGCGGCGGAGCCGGAGGGGGAAGACATGAGCAACCAAGTGACAATCTTTGATACGACATTGCGGGATGGTACACAAGGAGAAGGGATTTCTCTTTCTGTTGAAGATAAATTAAAAATCGCTCAGAAGCTAGACGAGTTTGGTGTACATTATATCGAAGGCGGATGGCCGGGCAGCAACAATAAAGACATCGAGTTTTTTCAACAGGTCAAAGCCTTGAAGCTGAAGCACGCGAAAATTACTGCTTTTGGCAGTACGCGCCGGAAGGATATACCGCCCGAAGAGGATGTGAACCTGAACAAAATATTGGAATCTGGTGTTTCCGTAGCAACGATCTTCGGAAAATCATGGGATTTCCATGTTCATAAAGCCATTCAGACGACATTAGAAGAAAACCTGGCCATGATTTCTGATTCAGTCGCTTATTTAAAGAAAAACGGTCTAGAAGTGATTTATGATGCAGAGCACTTCTTTGACGGATATAAGAACAATCCGGAATATGCCTTACAGACGATCAAAGCCGCTGCCGATGCCGGAGCAGACTGGGTCGTTTTATGCGATACGAACGGCGGATCGCTGCCGGAGGAAGTCACCCAAATTGTCGGTCATGTCGTTCAAGTCTTGGATACGCCTGTCGGCATCCACGCCCATAACGACTGTGAGCTGGCTGTTGCCAACAGCCTCGCTGCGGTTCAGGCAGGAGCGCGTCAGGTTCAGGGCACGATGAACGGTTTCGGTGAACGATGCGGCAACGCCAACCTTTGCTCCATTATTCCTAACCTGCAATTAAAGCTTAAATATACATGTGTCAAGCCTGAGCAGCTTTCTCAGCTTACTCTAATGGCACGGTATGTGAGTGAAATTGCAAATGTGCATATGCCTCTAAATCAACCGTTTGTCGGATCAGCGGCTTTTGCCCATAAAGGGGGCATCCATGTATCCGCCATTTTGCGCCATTCTAAGACGTACGAGCATATTGCGCCTGAACTTGTCGGGAACAAACAGCGTGTACTTGTCAGCGAATTAGCGGGACAAAGCAATCTGGTATTTAAGGCACAGGAACTGGGACTTGATTTGGACCTGCAGAACGAAGAAACGAAACGTATTATCCAAGATATTAAAGAACTTGAACACCAAGGGTATCAATTCGAAGGAGCGGATGCTTCGCTGGAGCTGCTGCTCCGTAAAGCTTCCGGTGAGAAAGTGGAAGTATTCGAAGTGGATTCCTTTAAAATTGCAGTGGAAAAGCATAAAGACGATGCAAATGTTCGTTCGGAAGCCATCGTGAAGCTGCTGGTAAATCAACAGGAAATTTACACTGTTGCTGAAGGTAACGGACCGGTGAACGCGCTGGATAACGCACTGCGCAAAGCGCTTGTTGACTTCTTCCCGGATATTGAGCAGATGTACTTATCCGATTACAAGGTGCGCGTCATTGACGAGAAAGACACGACCGCGGCTAAAGTGCGCGTTCTGGTGGAAACATCCGACTCGCAAAACAGCTGGAGCACGGTTGGTGTATCTGAGAACGTCATTGAAGCAAGCTGGAACGCTCTTGTCGACAGCTTGACCTACGCGCTGATCGGTAAATCGGCTGTAAGTCGGAAAGAACACGTCGTAGAGCGTGCTGGCCTGCTTAATCATTAAATCTCGGAGCACTTCATCAATGTATTCATCTATCATTCGGCTGAACATTCAAAAAGCTGTCCTTCTAGGACAGCTTTTTTGCCGCTTAATCGATCAGCTTTTTCACACTGCTTTCCAAATGTTCCGCAGATTGAAAACCGTATATAATCTCCTCAATGACACCGTCTGGGTTCACAAGGAAGCTTGTGGGAAATGCATAGACATCGTACATCTCCGAAACTTGACCATCCAGATCAAAAAGAACCGGAAACTGAAATTCATATTTTTCGGCAAATGCCTTAGCATCCTCCACCGTGTCACTGTATTTCGTCGCATTCACGGCATAAATATCAAGCTTGTCTGAATACTTCTCATACAGCCTAACAAGCTCTGGCGCTTCTTGTTCACAGGGTCCGCACCAGGAAGCCCAAAAATTGATGAGAAGCGCCTTATCTCTTGTTCCCGTCGTTAACTGATACGCCCTTTCATCCATTCCTTCTAGCGAGAAGGTCGGAGCCAAAAAATCGACTTTCGGTGCATGTTCCTTAGGAAGTACCACTGCATCGGCGCGATTAAAATTTTGATATACTGCGATCCCTGCCAAGCAGATGATGACGAGCAATATCGCAATATTTTTCTTCAATAGGGTCACCTCTCCTGCCTGAGCTAATCAGTACCATCATAGCTTATTATTTGCCAAAATTCAAAACGTATGTCATTTGTTCCATGGGGTAAATTAACAGCATCCATTCAAGAAGGAGCCTACCCAATGCAAAAAGAAAAAAAACGCCCCATTCGTGTTTTTTTCGACAGTCACATGGAGGGGGATTCCAATTCGGCGGCAGAAGAAAAGTCTAAACCCAAGACTTCCAAAGGATCGAAAAAAGCCGCCAAAGGGCACGCTTTGGAATTCTTCGCGATTGCGACTGTTCCGATGGTATTGGTTCTTGGCAATTCCATGCTCATTCCGATCCTGCCCGACATGCAGCGGGAAATGGGTATTTCCCAATTCCAAACGAGTTTGGTGATCACCTTATTCTCCGTGACGGCAGGTATTTTCATTCCCGCCTTAGGCTATTTATCCGATCGATTCTCAAGGAAAGCTGTGATGATCCCATCTCTTATCCTCTATGGGTTAGCAGGTATACTTGCAGGTTTTGGAGCGGTGTGGAATTCTTATTGGCTGCTCATTACGGCCAGAGCACTGCAGGGCATTGGAGCCGCAGGTACGGCCCCCATTGCAATGGCTTATGTCGGAGACGTATATAAAGGCGCAACGGAAAGTAAAGCACTCGGTATCACCGAAGCCTCGAATGGTACGGGCAAGGTAATCAGTCCTATTCTCGGGGCACTCCTTGCGTTAATTGTTTGGTACGCCGCTTATTTTGCGTTTCCTCTGTTTTGTCTTGTTGCCCTGCTGGCAGTTATTTTTATACTGCATGAGCCGAAGAAGAAAAAGGAAAAAGAAAGCCTCTCACAATATGTCCATTCTATCGGCGACATCATGAAGAAAAAAGGACGTTGGCTCATTACCTCCTTTTTCGCCGGTTCGTTAGGGTTGTTTGTGCTGTTCGGGGTGCTGTTTTATTTATCGGATATTTTAGAAAAGAAGCCTTACAGCATTGATGGCGTCATCAAAGGCCTAGTGCTGGCCATACCGCTGATGGGTATGGTCACGACCTCTTACATTACGGGGAGCGTCATTAAGAAAAACGGCATACTGATGAGAAGATTGATGCTCATCGGTCTTGCAGTAAGCACCATCGCACTCGCACTGTGCATTTTCCTGTACACGAACATATACATCTTCATCGGTTTATTGACACTCAGCAGTATCGGTACGGGCTTGCTTCTGCCATGTCTGAACACGATGATTACCGGTTCTGTTCAAAAAAGCCAAAGAGGAATGATCACCTCCCTTTACAGCAGCCTGCGTTTTCTTGGTGTTGCAGCAGGCCCTCCGCTGTTCGGATGGATGATGTCTATTTCCGATCGATTCGTATTTATCACCGTATCCATTCTTGCTGCCATTGCTCTTGGCCTTGTGTTTTTCTTAATCAAACCAGACAAGCATTTGGCCGATGCTTAACTTAAAGGTTCAATCTAAAAAAGAAAGGAATCCGCATCGGTTCCTTTCTTTTTTCATTTTCTCCGTGATTAGATCATCTGCTTAAATACGCATATAAATCCCCGACCGTCCAGACTTGCTTTAATTTCATCTGTTCGATATAACATTTCCAGAGCTGGGCCGTCATCAATGAATCTGAAAGTGCATGATGACGATGGTGAATCGGGATGCCATAGGCATTCAGCAGCTCATCCAATCCAAAGCTTTTCAGAGACGGCTGCAGCCATTTTCCAATGTGCATCGTATCCAGAACCGTATGGGATAGACGAACACGTGATGTTTTCCATAGTGCTGCATTGAGAAACTGTTTATCATGCCCTGTCCCATGTGCAATAAGCACTCTTTTTTTGACGAAAGCCAAAAACTGCTGCAGGCCTTCAATTAATGTAGGGGCTTCACTTACATCTTCATCTCGAATGCCCGTCAGCTTTTGAATATCATTCGGAATGGAACGCATCGGTTTAAGCAGCGTATAAAACGTTTTGTCCATTAATATGCGTTCCCCCTCAACCCATACGCCCCCAATCGAAATAATTTCATCCGACTGGGGCATGAAGCCTGTCGTTTCAAGATCGAATACGACGGCTTCAAGCTCGGCCAGCGGAGTTTCTAATATCGAGCTTTTCCGCTGCTCCTTCACCATCGAACGAATAAAAGCCATACGCTGTGCATTATGATCACCGAATGCCGCAGCGATCGCCGGTGTAATCCCACCCATCTTGTATAGCTTCCACATATTTGTGGAAGCTCTTCGGTCATCTGTCACGAAGCTCCCTCCTATCCGCTTTCACCCAAGTACTCCCAACGATACGCACGAACTTGTTCATCCCGGCTTGCCATGCTTCAAGAAACGATCCCAATGGTTTTGCGAATGAGCTTTTGTAAGGAATTCCCTGTTTTTAAAAAGCTCTTTAATTGCTGCTTTTCCACTTTAGACAAGCTTGACAGCTTAAGCATCCCGTTCGTGCTGTACATCCCATTCTCCAGTATGGAGTCCGTCTTCATTCGCAGCAGCAGAAAAAACTCGAATGCTTTTTCCCATTCTTCTATAAGCGGGACGGGAAAGGCATGCAGCTGCTTCAACCCCTCCAATCGCCTAAGCGTATTCGTCTCGTTTATTCCATGCGTGAGGGCGAGCAGCCGAATCGCGTTCACCATCGGAATATAGGCGCCATATTTCAAATCGATACTGCCCGCGGCGGTTCCGTACTTCTCTTTTATGAATCCGCCAAACACATTGATGAGCACCTTGTACTTCAGCGTATTAGCCACAAAGTATTGGAGCAGACCATCGTGATAAGCCTCATAATCGTGAAGCGGTGCTGCCGCATGAAAGGCGGGGGTACCATGTGTATAGATGATTCGCAAATCGCAGCAGATTAGCAAATATCGAACATTCTCCCAATGGGGATCGTTCATCCATTCATTCATCCTGTCCTGCCAGACACCGCTATGCAAACACCACATCGAGTGACTGCTAATGACTTGACCTTCACATGGAGGATAACCTGCAGCTTCGAGCTGCTTCACAATCATTTGCCCAAGTTCTTTATAATAAATCTCTACCGATCCAACATCTGCTTGAGCAGGGTGATCATAAATCAGACAATTATCTTGGTCGCTCCACCATGTCTGTTCGCTGCGGCCGCCACTGCCAAACAGCACAAATTGAAAAGGTGTGGGCGGTTCCTCTCCCATCTCCATTACAGCGAATTTTACGGATGCTCGGATCAGTTCATCGTGAAAATCATTCACCCTTTGTACCTGCATCAAGGTCATGTTTTCATTCTCTTCCCGAAGTGAAGCGATATGAAACTGCTCTCTAATTTCTAACAAATCCTCTGCCGAGGAGCTTTGCTGTATTTGATGAATCCACCTCTCGAATATCCGATCGTCCACGCTCCCAGCCTCCCATCATCCAGCCCGACTTGAATCTATCCTTTTACATCAATATGCATCTCGAATGATGCCTCCTGCTCTAGATTAGTCAGAAAAATAACATAATGGGAAGACTTTTCAGCCTCCCCAAAATGTCTAGCCTGATTTTTAGATGGAGGAAGATGAAATCCTCCATCAGTTCAGTTCATTGCAGCAAATCTTTAGGCTTGAATGCTGTCAGCACTTGCTTTCTTCATTTGTTCCGGATATCCGTAAGCACCGTGCTCACTTAAATCCAGACCAATAATTTCTTGCTCCTCGCTCACTCGAAGACCCATGACTGCCTTCATAATTGCGAGAATAATGTAAGATACAACGAATGCGAACACTCCGCAAACTACTACACCCAGCACTTGTACGCCTAATTGCTCGAAGCCGCCGCCATAGAACAGACCAGCTTTACCGACGCCAACCTCTTCAACCAATGAATCAGATGCAAAGAATCCTGTAGAGATCGTTCCCCATACGCCAGCGGTACCGTGTACAGATAGAGCATAGATCGGATCGTCAATTTTTCTCTTCTCAAAGAATACCATGCTGCCGTAAACCAATACGCCTGCGATCGCTCCAATTAATACAGCTGCCCAAGTTTCAACGAAAGCACACGATGCAGTAATTGCGACAAGTCCTGCCAGCGCACCATTCAACATCGTCGGAACGTCCGCTTTCCCTCTTGCTGCCCAAGCAACCAACAGCGCTACGATCGCACCTGCTGCTGCTGCCAATTGAGTGTTAACAGCGACAAAGCCGAAGAATCCATCCCCCACCGACAATGTGCTTGCCGCATTGAATCCAAACCAGCCTACCCACAGAATAATAACACCTAACGTCGTATACACTTGGTTGTGACCTTGAATATCGTTTGCGGAGCCGTCCTTATTATATTTGCCAATCCGCGGCTTCAGCAAAATCGTACCCGCTAATGCTGCCATTGCACCCGTTAAGTGAACGACTGTCGAACCTGCAAAGTCCTGTTTACCATGATCAGCTAACCATCCGCCGCCCCAAATCCAGTGAGCGATAACTGGATAAACTAATGCAGAGAATAGAACAGCAAAGATCAAATATACCGAAAGCTTACCTCTCTCTGCGAATCCGCCCCATGCAATGGACAACGATACGCCTGCGAAAGCCAATTGGAATAAGAACAGGATCGTTGGCGGCAAAGTATCGCCTTCCGATACGGCGCGTGTGTCAAAGAAGAAATCTCCCCAGCCGATGATACTATTGCCGTCACCACCGAATATTAATCCATAACCCACTGCCCAGAATACCAATGACGCAATGCCGAATGTAAATATCGTTTTGCCGGCAACGTGTCCAGCGTTCTTCATTCTAGTTGAACCGGCCTCCAGCATGATAAAGCCGCCTTGCATAAGGATAACCAGGATTGCCCCTAGCATCACCCAGATTGCATTTAACCCTAGTTCCATATTAACCCTCTCCTTTGATGTTATATTATATAACGTTATGTGATAACCTTAATGTCATTATATTTAATGTTATCATCTTTGACAATACTTTTCTGATGAAAAAACCGTAAATTATTTTCTTTTTCCGCTTTTTAGTTCGTTAATTCATCATAATGGTTAAACAATCCGGATTGTTAACTTTATTTCCATCTATATTATTTCATGTCAGCAAATATAATAAAATGTGCTTTATTGCATATAACTTGTACTGAATTGATTATTCTTGGCAGTTTTTATTACATGAGGATCTATCATCATTAAGATGGATATTTGAAATGTTTTTGAACGAAGCCCTAATCATGTGAGTTTTCTTTGACTGTATTGCATCGAATCTATTATCATAAGAGGTGACACCATTTATTTATTATTTTGATGTCGGAGGTGAGGGTCTCATGGGAATAAGCCGCTGTATCGAATAGGGCAGCTTGCAGGCTTAGCCGATGTCAGTTCAAGAACAATTGACTTTTATACAAAGAAGGGTCTGCTCCATCCAGAGCGAAGAACAAATACAAATTATAGATTGTACAGTGAAGACGCCCTGGAACGCATCAAGCGTATCGAAATGTTAAAAAGAGAGAAATATACTCTTGAAGAAATTAAAGAGATCTTGGATCGTTTGGATAAGGTGTCCGGCGAAGAGCACTTCTCCGGGAAAATCACATCACTTCAAGCCCATATGAAACAGCTTGAGAAGGAACTGAAAGAAATTCACCCTTATATTGAGAAATTGAAACCAAACCAAGCGAAGAACGTATTTAAAGTGTTGACTCCGCAAAGCGCGGCATGCATTGAAGCGATCTTGCTGCTGTTAGGCAAAGGGCCCCTCATGTAATCGCGCAAGCCGTCATTTATATCATGAACCGTTATTTAACAGGAGGAATGCTGAAGTGTTTTTTCATCCGATGGACATCTTAATCTTTATTGCATTCGGTATTTCACTTTGGGCTCAATTTCGGGTGAAGGGAAATTTTAATAAATGGGCTAAAGTCGCTGCATCGTCCGGCATGACCGGGTATGAAGCCGCAAGACGTATGCTGGACATGAACGGTCTAAGCCACATTCCAATCGAGCCCATCAGAGGCACCTTAACCGATCACTACGATCCCATCAAAAAGGTTGTCCGGCTGTCAGAGCCCGTCTATTATGAAAGCTCCATCGCGGCGATTTCTGTCGCCTGTCACGAAATCGGTCACGCGATTCAAGACAAAGTGAGATATCCGATGCTGGTTGCAAGACATCAAATGTTCCCTTTGGTCAACTTTACATCGGGAATTGCACCGTTCTTGCTCATTGCAGGTTTCTTGTTCCAAGCCAGCGGTCTATTACTTCTTGGTATTATTTTCTTCTCCGCAGCTGTTCTATTCCAATTGGTGACGCTGCCGGTCGAATTCAACGCCAGCTCAAGAGCTCGCGAGCAAATGATTTCCCTCGGATTTATTACCAATCAAGAGGAATCCGGCGTAGGTAAAGTACTCAATGCAGCCGCATTAACTTATGTCGCTGCTGCACTGATCTCATTACTGGAGTTGCTGAAATTCGTCATGATCTTCATGCAGTCTCGTGACTGACGAATAATCGCATACCAAAAAATCCTTCCGATTTGGAAGGATTTTTTTTGTGATTTATTTACTATAATGCTCTTGTATATAATGAACGATGAATTGCTTGAAGACTTCCGCTACCGGTGGAAGCTTTTCATTTTTACGATGGATAATGCCGACAGTGCGCGTAACTTTTTGATCGGAGATCTTCACCTGCACCGGCTGCAGAGGTGTGCATGAAAATTTCAAAGCGATCTCAGGCAGCAAGCTGACTCCCATTCCCGCCGCAACCAAACCGCGGATCGTATCCGTTTCATCACTTTCAAAGCTGATTTTCGGAATAAATCCGGCTTTAGCACAAGCTTCAATGACGATACTGCGCAGTGAAAAACCTTCATTGAACAAAACGAATGGCTCATCCTTTAAGTCGATTAAACTGATACTTTCCTTCTGTGCCAATGGGTGTTTCGGAGGGAACACCGCATATAAATCCTCCGTAATGAGAAGATCTCCTGTCACGTGATCGTGCTTCTCTGGAAATGGTGAAATGAAAGCCAAATCCGTCTCCGCCTTCATCACCGATTGGATGAGTTGATCGTATTTACCCTGCTTCAGCTTAAAGTTCACTTTATTATGCTCATGCTTGAAGGTGGAGACGACCATGGGTACGAGATGGACCCCCATACTGTGAGGAAAACCTAACCTGATCTCACCAAGTTCCGGATCCATAAATTCCCTTGTTTCCTGAATAGATCGTTCCAAATCGGCAAGTATCGCTTCTACCCTTTTTAAGAAAAGCTTACCTACAGGTGTCAGCTGCAGATTTCTTCCCTGCTGCAGAAAGAGATTGACACCTAGCTGCTCTTCGAGTTGATGGATTTGCCGACTGACCGCGGATTGCGCGATATGGAGCTCCTCTGCGGCATGGGTGACGTGCTGTTTTTTTGCCACTTTCACGAAATACTGCAGCTGCCTTAATTCCACTTTTTAACCTCTCCAACGTGTTCTGTTTTCCGGCCTACACAGCCTGTTGTATCTTATCCTTGAAAGCATCGTTTGTCAACTGCCCAGAGGCATTTCATCTACTTTAATTTTGTCTTTTGAAAGAACGCTCCGAAAATAAGGAATCCACCCAATAAGCCGCCAAAATGCGCAGAAATATTAACCGTAGGTCCACCTACAAACGGACTTGCTACGGAGTACACCACTCCAATAATTAATATGGTCTGGACCGTCTTTCTCGATGCTTCATCCAACAAATTGCGATGGAATAAGATGAGAAACAAGAACGCTCCGTAGATCCCATAGATCGCCCCCGACGCGCCCGCAGACACATACGCATCAGAATCGTTACTGACCACTTGGAGTCCTTCGCTGATTAAATTGCCGATAATCCCGCTTCCCATATAAAACAAGAAATATTTAAAGTGACCTAAGATTCTTTCGACCGGAGGAGCGAATACAAATAAAGCAAAATTGTTGAACAAAAAATGAGGTACGTCAAAATGAAGAAACATCGAAGCGACATATCTCCACCAATCCTCGCGTCCATTATCGATCGTGAAGTCATAGAGCGCCCCAAGACGGATAAGCGTAAAATGGTTTCCGAGCCCTCCGGAGAAAACGGTGACGATCAACATCACGATGTTGGCCAGCAAAAACAATGAGGTTACCGGATATTTGCGAATGTATTCATTAAAACTTTCATAGCGCAAAAAAATCATAATGGACATGCTCCTTTCTTTGTTTGAAAGGGATAGAGTAAAAGCTTATAATGAACTTGGTGTACCAACTATTCTCATCATTATAAGGAGGAAATCATTGTGGCGCAAGAACGTACAGGTGTTGCAACCCTGAAAGGCAATCCGATTACTCTGATCGGACCGGAGCTTAAAGTGGGTGATCAAGCTCCCGATTTTAAATTAAACAAGGATTTGATGACCGAAGTCAGCCTCAGCGATTTTTCCGGCAAAATTAAGTTAATCAGTGTGGTTCCTTCACTTGATACGGGAGTCTGCGACCAACAAACCCGCCGCTTCAATGAAGAAGCAGCCAAATTAGGGGACCAAGTGGTCATCTTGACTGTCAGCGTAGACCTCCCATTCGCACAAGAACGCTGGTGCGGTGCTGCAGGAGTGGATAAAGTCGTTACCTTATCCGATTATAAAACAAGAGCATTTGGTCAGGATTACGGCGTATTCATCAAGGAATTGGCGCTGGATATGCGTTCGATTTTCGTCCTTGACGCCGATAACAAGATCCGTTATGTTCAATATTTAAGTGAAATGACGGAGCACCCTGATTATGATGCTGCGGTAAATGCCGTTAAACAGCTGATTTAACTGGATTCAAGAGCTACATAAATATAATAATCGGACAAAAAGCGAGGACCACCGTCCTCGCTTTTTTGATTTCTCATTTTTGTTCAAAGCATACGTAAAGAGTTCATTTGCCGGCAGTTTTATATTTTATGTTGGCCGATTTGTCGATCAATTGCTTTGAAAATCGTTAGAATCAATCGATAATTTGATCCCAAATCACCTAGGGAGCCTCTGGATGCGGAATAAATATCGATTGCAGTCTTTGTCGGATTAATATTAAATAAGGTAATTGTAATATCCTGAGTTCTTCCCGTCATTGTCCGTTTCTCAGCAACAATTTCCCCGACATTTTGAACTTCGTGCAGTACCTTCATCCCAGGAATTTTTTTCAATGCCGAAATGACCTGTTCCCAAGCTGCATCCTTGGACATTTTATAATATCTAGTTTTCATGAGTGGGTCCTTGGCCTTTTCCCCCGTTTGTTCAAAACTGCGAAAAATACCGGCAAGCGTTCTTTTTAACAAAACCTCTTGTCCCCCTTTTCCCGATGTCCGAGATTCATCTATTTATTATGATACCATGCTTTGAAATGAATAGAAAGGGTGCCGTTACTAGACATAGGCCGAAAAAAAGGCTGATAACACAGGACTTTTGCAACCTTCAAAAAAAGATCATCTGGGCCCCTTGTCCAGATGATCTCATTCATTACATATTTACATTGTCCTACGAATACGAAGGGGAGGCTCAAGGAATCACTTCGTAAAGATATGTTTTCCAATCTTCTTAATTTGCGGTCTAGACCAAATCCACGCAGATGTGGCCGTATCCGGGTTGAAATAATAAAGCGCATTGTATGTCGGATCCCATCCGTTAAGTGCATCCTTCGCCGCTGCGTAGGCACTGTCATTGGGCTCTAACCAAAATTGCCCGTCTGCGACCGCGGTAAATGCCCCTGGCTGAAAAATGACGCCGGAGATTGTATTCGGAAACAGCTCACTGGCAACACGGTTTAAAATAACGGCTGCGACCGCCACCTGTCCTTCATATGGCTCTCCCCTTGCTTCGGAATAAACCGCTCTAGCCAGCAGCTTCATATCATTAGAGCTAATGCTGTATGCGGTTGGCACATATCCGCCCTGTTTCTTATAGCCTTGCTCCGGCTGCCAATTTGGCGTTGCTCGAACAAGTTTGTTTTTCGTTTGTGAGCCGACGATACCGTCAATCGTAATGCCAAATTGATATTGAAAATTGCGAACCGCCCAATACGTCTGGTTGCCAAAAATTCCATCTACAGCTCCATGATAGTATCCTAAATACTTTAGGCGGCTTTGCAGCTCGTAAACGTCGTCTCCGCGCGAACCAGTACGAAGGACTTGCGCCGTGAACGAATATGTATTTGAATTCGGCAGGATGCTCCAGATGACCGTACTTAGAATTATACAAACAAGCACAACACCTATTGTGCGCTGCCATTTTTTCAGCTTCTGCATAAAAAACACCTCCCTCTATATGCATAGTATGGAGGTGTTCTTGCTTTCTTATTCAATTTGTGAAGTACTTAGCTAATAGAAAAACCCGCCTATGCCGTCCGGGTTGGTTGTTTCTGAACCCGCTCTCGCAGGTGGGTTTCCGCAAAGATACTTTTGAAGTCCCCGGAAGGGGCAGTTCAGCCATACCTTAATCTAGGAATCCCAAGAAACCATCATTGGTTCAAAACAATGTCATCCCAAAACGCGCATCGCAGGAGTTGTAGCTTTATTATAGACGTTCCGTACTTGAAAGTAAACTGCAGACAGAGCTAATGTTTCTGGAAATAGCGCCAGTCAATTACTCTGCTTCTGCTTTTGCTGCTTCAGATTCTTGATTTTTTTCATACTGCAGCTGAATTTTTTGGAACGTGCGATGGAAATACCAGAACGACATCATCGCCATCATGCTGCCCATGAAGAACAAAATCAAAAACGTAAAGCGAAAACTGAAGTAGACGATGACACAGTTGGTCGCGATCATCAGCAATGAATTCAGCGGCTTGCCAAGCGTAATAAGCAGTGCGTTTTTCACAAGCCCTGTTGTCTTCATGTGCAGGTGAGACAATATCGAAAAAAAGTTCAGAAGTGAAACGGTTACAAGCGCGAGCAGTACGATGAATACCATCGATAAAAATGAGAGTGTTTCGCTTCCGCTGTAGAACAAAATATTGACGATGATTAAGATTATCACGACGGTATAAATGAATCCGCCGATCAAGCTTTGCTTGTAGTTCGCTTTGTAGCTTCTAAAGAACGTTTTAAAGACCGAAACATCCTCTTCCCCAATAACCCATTTTCTCGCAACAGAGAACAAAGCGGTCGTTGCGGGAAACAAAAATACGACGGCCAACAAGCCGTATAGAAACATAGGAATCGCAAGCGATATTAAATATTGCTGCGGATTGGCAAGCATATCAGCAATCAATTCGGCATTCTCAGGCGTTGTTCCATAAAGAAATACCAGTGTTACAAAAAATACAGGCAAGGAGCACAAAAACCAAAGCACATTCGCTCCGGCTAACCGCATAATCCACTCAGATAAGCGGTATAAGCCCCCCATAAATCCTCCCATTTCCAATGTACATATCCTCCTTCAACTTGCTGCCACAGATTTACAATCGAAATCACATTATATAATCATTCTACATGGAAGGACATCACAATGCAAAGGGACTATTTCTTGGTATAAGAAACAGTCCCCCTTTTCGGAATCACTCTATATTATGCTTCAGTTTTTCGATAGGTCGAAGTACCGGAGCTCCGGCGATCTCTGCGATCTCTGCTGTATGAGCCGCCTGACTTGTGCCCAGAGCCTCCTCCTCTGTTTCCGCCGTAACTGGAGGAGCTTCTTCTTTGTCCCGGCTTGCTGCTGCCGTAACGGCGATTGGAATTGCGATCGTCGCGGCGTTTTTTGGAGCGCAGCGGCTCTTCTGGAGTCAGAACAATTTCTGTATCATTGTTGTCGCCTGTGAGCAGCTTCATGGCAGCGGCCAGCAGCTGTACAGAATCATATTGCTCCAAGAGCTGAATAGCCAGTGCTTTGTACTCTGCATATTGTTCTTTTTGAAGAATTTCCAATACTTTTTCCGCCGTCACCTTTTGTTTACCTTCGATGGCCTCTGCGATGCTCGGGATCGGCTTTTTCGTAATCCGGTGGCGGGTGACCTTCTCAATCAAATGCAGGTGATCGATTTCCCGATGGGCTACGAAAGTCCAAGCTTGACCTTCTTTTCCTGCTCTTCCTGTTCTGCCGACACGGTGGACATAACTTTCAGGATCCTGCGGCAAATCAAAGTTGAACACGTGAGTTACCCCGCTAATGTCCAAGCCCCTTGCAGCCACGTCGGTTGCAACCAGCACATCGATGCTTCCATCACGGAAACGTCTCATCACCGTATCACGTTGATTTTGTGACAAATCACCGTGCAAGCCGTCAGCAGAATAGCCTCTCTTTTGCAGAGCCTCGGCTAATTCGTCGACTCTTCGTTTCGTCCGTCCAAATACGATTGCCAGATCTGGAGATTCGCGATCTAACAAACGGCAAAGCGTATCGAACTTTTGTCTTTCATGAAGTTCAATATAAAATTGAGCAATCGAAGGTGCACTGACCTGCTTCGGAATGACGGATACATGTACCGGATCGTTCAAGAACTGCTCCGCCAGACGTTTAATGTTAGGAGGCATCGTTGCTGAGAACAGCATCGTTTGACGCTCTTCCGGAACGAGCTTCAGAATCGATTGAATGTCATCCATAAAGCCCATATCCAGCATTTCATCCGCTTCATCCAAAATTACGGTTTGTACCTTATCCAGACGAATCGTTTTGCGCTGAATGTGATCCAGCAGCCGTCCCGGTGTACCGATAATGATTTGCGGATGCTTCTTCAATGCACGAATTTGTCTGCCGATATCTTGACCTCCGTAGATCGGAAGGGGTCTTAAGCGCTTGAAGCGCGCAAGCTTGCTGATTTCCTCCGAAACTTGAATCGCCAACTCCCGTGTTGGAGCCAAAATAAGGGAGACAATATCCTCCTCTTGCGGGCTGATTTTATTAATCAACGGAATACCGAATGCGGCAGTTTTTCCCGTACCTGTCTGTGCCTGCCCGATCAAATCTCTTCCCTGCAGTGCATGAGGAATCGCTTGGGACTGAATCGGCGTAGCCTCTTCAAACCCCATCTCTGTAATCGCACGGATAACCTTAGGTTCTAACTCAAAATCATAGAATGTTGCCAAAATATTCATACTTCCTTTCTTAGTTACCGATCTTTTTGCATTGCAATCTTATAAGGGCGTGTATGCACACTGCCTCATCCATAAGTTTTTACGATCCGAATCATAGTCATGCTTATGAAATCTAAAATCTTCTCGAAGTCCTTCTAGGAAATTCCTTCTTCTCATGCACATTTCCAAGGGTTAAATGACATGAAGGCAAGTATAGAAGTACCGGGATGAGCGACCGCTGGCTTCGCGATCTGTTTTATCGCCGAAATCAGGTCGATTCAGCCTGATTCTCTTCACCGGGCTTAACCTGAATTTTCGGTTTAAAAAAAACGTCTGTCGACGTTACGCATACGTTCCCCATAATCACGTCTTTCATCATATCATACCCTAAACAATCATTTCCAGTCCCAACGTAACGGAATGTTTAACCTGCCTCTTATAAATACTAAGACCGAGGTGATCCGTGTATGAGAACGTTCCATTTAACACTTCCCTATGTTGCCGTCATCCTTGGGGCCCTATTCGTTGCAGCAGGGTTTAATTTATTTCTTGTCCCTCATTCACTACTCAGCGGCGGGGTCTCAGGCATATCCATGATTATCGGATACGCCACAGACTGGAATATTGGAATGCTTTACTTTTTAATTAATCTGCCTCTCATCATTTGGGGATGGCGGGCCATCGGCAGCAAATTTATCGTGCTGAGCATTATTTCCGTTGTATTCACCAGTGTATTCATGCAGCTCATTCCTGTTCAATCCATCGTAAAGGACGGAATTATCGCAGCCGTTTTCGGCGGTGTGCTTATAGGGATCGGAACGGGGATCTCTCTTCGGTACGAAGGGTCTACAGGAGGATTCGACATACTCGGCTCCATTATGACAAGAAAGAAGGATTTTCCCCTCGGCACCATTTTATTTTTATTGAATGGATCTGTTGTATTCGTGCTGGGCTATCCGAACAATTGGGATCTGGCCTTATCGTCGATGTTGGCCATATTTATTACCACGAAGATTGTGGATACGATACATATCCGGCATGTGAAAGTGACCGTATTTATTATTACCAATCAAACCAAATCGCTGCTCGAGCATTTATTAAAAATCCCGCGCGGGGTGACAATTATTGAAACAAAAGGGGCCTATACTCATGCGGAAAAGGACATGCTGATGACCGTCACAACCCGTTATGAACTGGCGGCCCTTCAGAAAATCATTCGCGATACGGATCCTAAGGCATTCGTGAATATTGTGGAAACCGTCGGTGTCATGGGAGAATTTCGAAGGAAAGTATGATATACTGTATACCAAGTCAAATGAAACTTCTGGCTTGCTTCATTCAGGTCTGTTTTAAGAGTGCAATTCTAATCCAAAGATTGGAAGGTGTGATTCTTATGCAGAATGAAACCGTGAAGTTGTCTAGGCTTGTGTTGGAACTGAAACCAGAGCTCTATCCGTTTCTAAAGCCAGTGGAACTCAACACGACCATTGTGCTGCGGGACGGAATCGATGGTCTCAGCCGGGAGGATGCCGATGAAATTGTTCGGTACAGTATTATCAAGCATCAGGATTTACAGCTGTTACAATAAGTGAGAGCCTGCCTTGACCATCATAAGGCGGGCTTATTTTTTGGAGAATCACTCGACGAAATCCATCATAATTATACAGAGATCAACAAATTAGTTATATATTCCTCTGTCCTGTATAAGCTGCCGTATCATATAATGATATAAACGAGAGATGACAGTGGGGGAAATGAAATGCAATTGCTACTGGCGGCTTTTTTGGCACTTCTAGGACATGCGGAGGATCAGCATCCCGGCTTAACCATCGACCAATGGGTCGAAGCTGCGAACAAAGCACGGAACGCTGTCATTGTTGAACTGCCTAGAAGCTATGATCCAAATGGAACATCATCAAACGGGGAAGATCCAAGCAGCACGAATACGTTTGTGAAGCTCGATCCACAGCTGGAAACCGCACCTGCGGTGAAAGGTATTTATGTGACGGCACATTCTGCGAATGGTTCCAGAATGGAAACGCTGCTTAAGTTGCTCGATGAGACGGAGCTGAACGCGATGGTCATCGATGTGAAGGAAGATCATGGATATATTACGTTCAATACTGACAATGAACAGCTAAACCAACTGGGAACGATTAACCCGATTATTTCAGACGTCGACGAATTAATGACGGAGCTTGAGCAGCATCAGATATACCCCATAGCACGAATCGTTGTGTTTAAAGACACCATATTGGCAAATAAAAAGCCGGAATGGTCCTTTTTGAACCCGGACGGAACCGTATGGCACAACGAGAAATCAAATCCGGAAAGCTTTGTAAATCCTTATGTTAAGGAAATATGGGATTATAATATTGAAGTGGCAAAGGAAGCCGCTAAGCATGGATTTAAGGAAATACAATTTGACTATGTCAGATTCCCGGAAGGCTTCGAACGGAGAGCCGACATTCTAAGATACAAGCAGGATGACCGAAAGCGAATAGAAGCCGTCTCCGATTTTGTCCGGTACGCCCGTGAACAGCTGGAGCCGCTCGGCATCCGAGTTTCTGTCGATATATTCGGCTACGCTGCCTCCGTGGATGCTGCGGAAGGAATCGGTCAAGATTTTAATCAAATTTCCCAATACGTCGATGTCATTTCACCGATGATCTATCCAAGTCACTACAGCACCGGTTGGTTTGGGTCAACGGTACCAGACGCGGCCCCGTATACGACAATCAGTGGAGCTATGGCGGATACACACGCTAAACTAGCAGAAATCGAACAACTCAAGCCCATTATACGACCTTGGATTCAAGATTTTACCGCGACGTGGGTCGATGGTCATATCACTTATGGCAAGAACGAATTGGAAGCCCAAATCAAGGCGCTAAAAGATCATGACGTGGAAGAATTCTTATTATGGAATTCCGGAAACCGTTACACCGAAAATGTAGACTACGATTTGGACGGACAGCTGAATGATAATGAGTGATTCTCATAACCGGGTGCAGTCATATTTTCAAATAAAAAACGTCGAGTCAGCACAATGCTGATCGACGTTTTTTTTTATTTATATTTCCCCTCTATGGGACTACACGAACCGAACTTATTGAGAAAGTCTCAAAGCCAATTGATACATGTCCATATTAATTTGCTTTTTTGAGTTGACGATTTTTTCAATATCCGTCGTCACCAGTTCTCCCTTGATAATTCCGCAGCCTTTACCGGACTCCCCTTCAAGAAGCTTTCGGATTGCAAAATCGCCAAGTCGGCTGGCTAATATCCGATCGTTGTGCGTAGGCGTACCGCCGCGCTGGATATGGCCGAGAACGGTAACACGAGAATCTATGCCGCAGCAGTCATGAAGCTCCTTCGCGATGTTCTCTCCTTTGCCGACGCCTTCAGCTACAACAATGATGGAGTGCTTCTTGCCGTTCATGAAGTTTTCTTTCATCCGGCAGGATACTTTTTGCAGATCGAATTTCACTTCCGGCACGAGAATTGCTTCGGCTCCGCTCGCCAAACCTGCATAGAGAGCAATATCTCCGCAATGTCTTCCCATAACTTCCACGATGGAGGAACGCTCATGAGAACTCATCGTATCTCTCAGCTTGTTGATAGCGTCGACGACAATGCTGACCGCCGTATCAAAACCAATCGTTACATCCGTGAACGGAATGTCATTATCGATCGTTCCCGGCAGTCCCATCGTCTTAATTCCTTGCTGCGTCAGCTTGTACGCTCCTTGATAAGAACCGTCGCCGCCAATGACCACCAATCCGTCAATGCCTCGCTTGCGTAAATTTTCCGCCGCCTTCTGCTGGCCTTCCAGCGTCTTCATCTCAGGACAGCGTGCCGTCTGCAGAATCGTACCGCCGCGCTGAATAATATCGCCGACACTCCGCAGATCCATCTTGCGGATATCATCATTGATCAGGCCATAGTAGCCGCGCTGTACAGCATACACCTCCAAACCGTAAAACAGTGCGCTGCGCACGACGGCTCTAACAGCCGCATTCATTCCTTGCGAATCTCCACCACTCGTTAATACTGCGATCGATTTTACTGTCATCATGTATTAGCCTCCTGTACTATACAACTTTTTTCGTATAAAAACACTGTTCGCCCAAAAGAACAAACGAATCATGGGACTTCTTTTCATCATTTTTCTCGTAATTTGCTTAATCTCCTGCTGACTGCTTACTTTCGGATCGGATAAGTATAGGGCCATAAGACCTTCGACAATCATACGGTGGAATTTGGAATATTTCAAACGGCTGCAGGCTTCATAGCTTTTATGAACAACGTATTCTATTCTTTCCGCTGTTTCTTCGCCATCCTTGTAGTAATTGCAAAAATTCAAATCGCCCCCGGCCTTATCTTCTTCCTGATCAATAAAATAATCGAGCAGAATATGTAAGCCGCATATATAAGGAAAATACCGATTTCGAATAGATAGTGCCTCTTCCACGCTTAAGTGCTCATGTGTAGATGCCAAGAACAGCATAAACATCCCCAAGGTGGACCCGGTCGCTGCCGCAAACTCGTTCCAATTCAAATCCGGCGCCAAATGTCTGTGCTGCTCCCACCAGGCCATCAGCTTCGGCTCTCTTAAATCTTTATGAATATGCTTATATACCTGCAAATCACAGTATAGACCGACCAATTCCTTCACATAAGGGTATACCACGCCATAGGAAGGGAGCATGGAAATACAGGATTGACACGTTTTCACCAAATTATGCAGGTAGCCTCCGTCGTTTTTCTCCTCCCTGAACTCATAGTAATCGTGCAGCTGTGCTTTCGGATGAATCGCATCCAGCATCGATTGATGAAGTCTTCGAAAATCTTCTTCCTTCAATGAAGTGCTTCGATCACACAGATTGTCTAAATAATCGCTAATGGTTTGAAAGGCAACTATAAGAGGAATCAACACATGTCGTTCCTTTAGGTTGGCTGCCGCGTATACCGCCCCGCCCTGACAATGAAACTCCTTGCTTGTCATGCTGCTAATCGCTTGCAGTCTCAGCTCGGGATCGGGAATTTGCTTCGCCGTTTCTCGCCATATCCCTAACTGGTCCCGTACTTCCGGCAGCACATATTTATATACACGGTACATGAATTTCATTGGGCCTTTGGGAACCGAAATGCCGTTATCCATCATTCGCTTTCATCCCTGCTCTCTTTACTCTAACGGAAAATGAGTGCAAGCCTTTGCACCGAATTCCGTTTCAAAAAAATGTCTCTAATATAGTACCACAAATATGCAGATCATTTCACCTTCTCCAGATATGGACAGTGGTTTGCCAAATGTACAATTGCTGCAGCAAATGGTTGATTTCCATATGATACGTCTTCGTTATGATCATACGATCAAATCACTCTCGGTTCTGTGATGTCTGTCGCAAATTTTGGAAAATTGCTTTTGCACAAATATGCATACCTGCCGTGAATATTTCGTGATATAATGGTTCGTAATTTGCTCAAATTTCATAGACCCGCAGAAGAAAGAAGTGATCGACCGTGTCAAGCAGCAATTTTCTCAAGTTGAAAAGCTTCACCTTTGTCTTTTACATGTGCACAGGAATCATCATTCCTTACTTTCCTCTCTATTTCGAATCACAGGGGTATACCAAAATAGAGATCGGTACTTTACAGACGATCGGCCCCATTGCCGGTATCGTATCCAACTTAGTATGGGGAGTCATCAGCGATCGCTTTCACACCATAAAGAAAGTGCTTATTGTGGTCTTATTCGGTCAAATGATCATGGTGCTGCTCATGATGCAGGCCGGCTCCTTTATTACATTATTTACCGTCATTCTGTTTTTCTTCTTCTTCCAAACGCCGGTGAATGCTTTGAATGACAGTCAAATTATGCTCGCGGTCAAAGGAACCCAAAAAAGCTACGCATCGTTCCGAATTTGGGGGTCTCTTGGCTTTGCTTTTTCCTCCTTAGCGGTTGGATTTATTTTAGGGAAAATTGGCATGGAACAATCGGTACATATACTGCTCATCACCACCGCTTCATCGATACTGCTCGCATTCGGTTTGAAGGATCGGAAAGGCAGCTACAAAAAAATGGAGTTTTCCGGACTCGTACAGGTGATTCGATCGAAGGCCTTCCTGCTCTTTTTGCTGATGATTTTGATTATTTCGATCGCTCATCGTACGAACGATAATTTCACTACACTGTATTTGAAGGAATTGGGCGCGAGCGAGGGTCTCATCGGTCTGTCCCCGATGCTGGCCGGATTAAGTGAAATCCCTATCTTTCTGCTGCTCAGCAAATATGGACACAAATTTAAGGAGCTTCCACTGCTGGCCATTGCCGGATTGGCTTATGGTCTCCGCTATCTGCTGACCGGTTTGCTGAACGACCCGATGGCCGTTATCATCGTCCAAGGGCTGCACAGCATCTCCTTCGGCATCTTCATGATTACGGCCATCCGATATTTACAGCTGCTTATACCGGACGAATACCGGGCTACAGGGCAAGCCATATACGCAGTGGTATGGTCAGGTCTTGCAGGTATGGCCAACGGTATTGCAGGGGGATGGGTGTATAAGGAATGGGGCTCCACAACGCTTTATTTGATCGCCGCTGCGCTCGGATTTATCGCTAGCTGCGGTTTTCTGCTGATGCATATCTCCAATCTGCGCAGATCGGAAACTGCCGCATTATAATCAATTAAAACAGGGGCGGGAAAATTCCAGCCCCTTTCATTATTCCAATCGTGAAATGCACAGCTGCGTATTCGATCCTGGGATGAACGGCAGCCGACTTTCGAGCCGCTCGCATTTCACAGGAAATTGCTCCTCCAACCGTGCAAGCAAGGCATCCAAATAACTAGACGATTCCCACTGCAAGGATACGAGCGGATATATTCGTACTTGTCCGCGGCATACACGAACGAGCTCTCTCAAGGCTTCAGCATGAAATTGTTCCGAAAATTGATCCGCATACAGAAATAAAAAATGGCTGCAGAGCACAACATCAAATGCCTCATCCGGGAAAGAAAGATGCGGCAAAGCGGAGGCGACATAAGTTCGCTTCTCCCTCTCTACGTCCTTCCGATAATCATTTAAAAACCGCTCAAGATTTAAGTATCTCTGGCGCTGATGAGTTTCTAAATTTCCATAGAAGGACATATCCAAGACATCTTGAATCCGTCTCAGCTTGGCAGTCGACTGTTCAATTTCCTTCAATCCGTGCTTATAAATACGACCATGCGGCAGCTCATACATCGGATCTGCAGCGGTTACCGTCCACCCCCGCTCTGCAGATTCCGCGGCAAAGGAAGAAGCTCCTGCAGCCACATCTAATATTGTCTTTCCATCAAACTCTCCTGGCTGAATATGAAACATCGCCTCATATTCCGCATAGCCTCTGCATGTCATGGCTACGCCTGCCTGTTCGTATACTTTCTCCGTATTACTCATCTCTGCTCACCTCATCCAACTCATCTCCTGAACCTATCCTCCGATACGTTCAGTTTCCTTATATTAGCATAATTTGATCATGGATCCAACGCTCTTCTCATTGATTTCACAAGAAAAAAAAGGTATACTGACCGTCATTAGGAGGTCGGTCATTCATGAAAAAAATCGAAGTGTTTCGAAAAGATAAATGGAATATGATTCATGTCGAAATCCAGGGCAAGCAATTGGTCGTTCGAGAGATTTCCGATCAGTGGGGTGAGGATACTCACATATTTCTCAGCAGACCCGCGTTAATGGATTGGGTGCAGGAAAGATTCAGCGCACAGCGGTTTGAAGGTTCGGAAGAAGAAAGACTAAGCATCATCGAAAAGTTCAAAGAAGTATAGCAGGTAAGAAAGAAGCGTATCGCGGCATCGGATCATCCCCTATCCCTTAACATAGTGGAACTGCTGATGCCCCGGCGCTTCTTTTGGTTTATCCGAGTCTTTTCACCTCGCAAACTTGAAAAGTTAGTCATAAATACATGATGTTTCATTATAATTTTGATATGATGGAAGATAGATTGGGTATTCATGGAAAACGCAGTTCAGTACGAGCTCAGGCCCATTTCTATCACCATTAAAAGGAAGTGATAGCTGTTGGAAGGGAATACCTCCTTGATCATCTATATGATTGCATCCTTTGTATTCGCCTTTGTCATCATTCTTAAAAAGGATACGATTCCCGAAAAATTAAGAAGGCCATTAGCGATATTAGCATTATTTTTGGTGGCTAGCGCTTTCATCTTTTTCCTCGCTGCCATTTATACATCCTAACCTTTCGCACCAATAAGTGTTACCCTTTATAATTTATACCTGTGAGGGCCATACTATGGGATATTTGTGCAAGCATCCCACGGAGGTATCAATGAGAGTACAAAGGGTATCGTTAGCTGCAGCAGCCTGCATTGTATTCATCACGTGGTCCCCGCTGAACATCCTTGGGGCCGAGCATGGAAATCCATATAAACCTGAATGGAGGAATCATCATATGAGCGCACTGCCAAAACGTTCAGAAATACCTGTAGAAGACCGTTGGAAGCTGGAGGATTTGTTTGCAGACAGGCAAGCTTGGGACAAGGAATATCAGGAAGTGAAACAGCTGGTCGGACGAATGAAGGATTATCAAGGAAAGCTTCAGGATGCTTACAGCATCAAAGCGTGCTTCGAGCTTGAGGATGACATTTCGCTGCTCGCCGAACGTTTATACGTCTATGCCAATATGAAGCACCACGAAGATATGGGCGATCCGACTTATCAAGGACTCTCGGAAAAAGCGAAAAAGCTTAGTGTTGAAATCGGCGAACAGCTTTCATTCATCGCTCCGGAAATATTGGCACTGTCCGAGGAACAGCTGAAGGAACTGATTGCCAATCCGGATTTAAGCAATTACAAGCACACACTGGAAGAGCTGCTTCGCGAAAAACCTCATGTCCTCTCCCAAACAGAGGAAGCGCTGCTAGCGCAGGTCGGCAATATCTCTCAAGCACCTAGCACGATATTTGGCATGCTGAACAATGCCGATCTGAAATTCCCGAAGGTAAAGAATGATAAAGGCGAAGAAGTCGAGTTATCGCATGGCCGTTACATTCAGTTTCTGGAAAGCCGCAACCGTGAAGTCCGTCAAAATGCGTTCAAGGCGATGTACGAGACGTATCGAAACAATAAAAATACACTCGCGGCAACCTTGAATGCCAATGTCACAAAAAATATTTTTTATTCCAAGGTTCGGAAATATCCTTCCGCCCTCGAAATGTCCCTCTCTGGCGACAATATTCCGAAGGAAGTATATACGAACCTGATCGATACGATCCACAAATACCTGCCGCTGCTGCACCGATATATTGGACTGAGAAAGCAGCTGCTTGGATTGGACGAACTTCACATGTACGACCTGTTCGTTCCGCTCGTGGAAGAGGTCGATATGGAAATTACATATGATGAAGCCGTTAAAACCGTCAAAGAAGGCGTCAAACCGCTGGGCGATGCCTACTTAAACGTCCTTCAACAAGGCTTCGATGAAGGCTGGATTGATGTTTACGAGAATGAAGGAAAACGAAGCGGCGCATACAGCTGGGGAGCGTACGGTACTCATCCATACGTGCTTCTTAACCATAAGGACAATCTCAACAGCATGTTCACGTTAGCCCACGAAATGGGTCACGCGATGCACTCTTACCTTTCGGACGAAAATCAGACGTATCGAAACGCCCAGTATACGATTTTCTTGGCCGAGGTAGCCTCTACGCTGAACGAAGCGCTGCTTATGGATTATTTGCTGAAGAAAACGACGGATCCGAAGGAAAAGATGTATCTGCTCACGTACTATGCCGATCAATTCCGCACGACGGTATTCCGTCAAACGATGTTTGCCGAATTTGAAAAGATCATTCACGAGAAGGCGGAAAGCGGAGAAGCGCTAACCCCGCAGGAATTAAGCGAAATCTACTACGAATTGAATGTAAAATATCACGGCAAGGATATGACCGTCGATCAAGATATCGAGATGGAATGGGCGCGTATTCCGCATTTCTATACCAGCTTCTATGTATACAAATACGCTACCGGATTTTCCGCGGCGACCAGCTTCTCGAAGCAAATATTGGAGGAAGGCGAACCTGCTGTTGAACGCTATCTTGGCTTCTTAAAGAGCGGCGGCAGCGACTATTCCATCGATATTTTGAAAAAGGCTGGCGTCGATATGTCCACACCGAAACCCATCGAAGAAGCGATGAGCGTCTTTGAAGAGATTATTGGTGAAATGGAAAAAACAGTTGCACAGCTGAAGGGCTAATATAACCGAAAAAGCAGTCCACCGCTTTCATTTTGCGGGATGGGCTGCTTTTTTCGATCTTTTTCAGAAGCAATGGTTTAACCACCGCTCTAATTACGTTATCCTATTAGAGGGAGGAGGAACCATCTAATGCAAACTTTCTTAGAAAAATACGAATGGCTGCAGTGGCCGTTCTGGTTCGATCTTTTAAAGAGCAGCACGAAATCCATTACTTCCATTATGATTATTCTAGTCATGACGTGGGTTTTATTGAAGCTGCGCAGAGTGCTCATTCAGCGCGTCTTTCGTCTGACTCGTATGGAGAAAAAACAAATCGAAACGTTGGAGACGCTGCTCATGTCTTTGACCAAATATGTGCTGTTCATCATTTCATCACTCATGATTCTCAGCAATATTGGTGTAGAGGTCGCTCCGATTATTGCGGGTGCCGGAGTTGTCGGACTGGCCATCGGCTTTGGGGCACAAACTCTCGTCAAGGATTTAATCACCGGCTTCTTTATTATTTTCGAGGATCAATTTTCCGTCGGCGATTACGTTACGATCAATAATGGAGAGATTAACGGCACCGTCGTCGAGGTAGGGCTCCGAGCAACCAAAATCCGTACTTGGGCACAGCATGTCGTTGTCATTCAAAACTCCGAAATCCGCATCAGTCAAAACTACAATCGAGAGCGGATGAGAGCTATCGTCAACATTACCGTCCCATACGAAACGGACCCAGCAGATGTAGAACAAGCGGTACACCAAATGTCCGCTCAGATGGTAACGAAGCATAAGCATCTATTTCTTTTGGATGATAAAGAACAGGCCATTGAACCGCCGCAGCTGTATGGACTGACCGATGTGGAAAATCAAGCGTTAGGGGCAAAATATACTGTAGTCAGTCTGGTGAAGGATGTCCATTATTGGACGGCCTGCAAGGAAATTCGCAAAGAACTGATCAGACAGCTGAAGGTATTGGGCGTACCGATCGCTTATCCTCGAAGGATTGAAATTGGCGATAAGTTCTCTTATGCTGCCGGCGAAGAAATGTAAAGACAAGGTCGATTACTACAGGAGGATTTGACAGATGAGCTACCGTTTCGATATGGAGTATTTGAAAACAACTTTGCTGACTCTATTGAATACACCGAGTCCTACCGGCTATACCCGAGATATTATGAAATGGCTCGAGAAACAGGTACAGGACTTAGGATTCACGATGGAGTATACGAATAAAGGCAACGGGATGGTGACGATCCCTGGGAAATGTGACGACGGCACACTGCTGTATTCTGCGCACGTCGATACATTAGGGGCAATGGTCCGTTCCATCAAATCGGATGGTCGTCTAAGATTTACGCCTGTCGGCGGATTTACCATGCATTCCATTGAAGGAGAATATTGCCGTATCCACACGAGAGACGGAAGAGAATACACCGGGACGATCACACTGTGCAAGCCTTCGGTACATGCCACTCGGGAAGCTCGAGAAATGGAACGCAAAGAAGAAAATATGGAAGTTCGCATCGATGAGATGGTAAAAACGAAGGAAGACGTCGAAGGTCTGGGAATTCGTCCAGGCGACTTCATATCGTTCGAACCGAGAGCGGTGATCTTAGAGAGCGGCTATGTGAAATCGAGACATCTGGACGACAAAGCCAGTGTTGCTGCGCTTCTGGCGCTGCTGGAGCTGTTTCGAAGAGAAGCTCTGCAACCGGCCCGAACGTTGAAGCTGTTCTTTTCGACCTATGAGGAGATCGGTCACGGATCAGCCTTCATTCCTTCCGATGTAGTTGAAATGATCGCCGTAGACATGGGCGTCATCGGAGAAGATTTGACGTGCACCGAGCTGGACGTATCGATCTGCGCCAAAGATTCATCCGGTCCGTATGATTACGACATGGTGTCCAAGCTGATTAAACTGGCTAAAGCCCATCAGCTAAGCTATGCGGTCGATATCTACCCTCATTACGGCTCCGATGCCTCCGCTGCTTTAAGCGGCGGCAACGATATTCGCGCGGCGCTCATCGGTCCGGGTGTGCAAGCGTCGCACGCAACCGAAAGAACGCACTTGCAGGCGATCGAATCGACGGCGGTGCTGCTTGCTGCATACGCGATCGAGCCATAGAGCGCTGAAATATGAAAGGGATGTCCGTCATATCTGGACATCCCTTAATAAACAAGAAAGCTTGGAAAGTCAGTGATTTGAAACCGTGTTATAACCTAATGATTTGATCCGAAGAACACGGTTTCAACGGGAGACCGAAGGTATAGCCCACCCGTTTCAAATACTTCGACTTTCCATACTCGCTTTCTTCACAACAAAGGGATGTCCGATCAAATTCGGACATCCCTTTTCTCATGCTCAGCCGTTCTCCAGAATCGTATTCAGCGTTGTACGGTCGGCAGCTCTCACGAGACGAATCAGCAGCTCCTTGGCCGCAGCATAGTCATCTACGTGCATTATCGAGCTGGAGGTGTGAATGTAGCGAGCACATATCCCGATGACCGCAGATGGCACGCCGCGTCCGTGCAAATGCACTTTGCCTGCGTCAGTTCCCCCGGGGGAAATATAGTATTGATAAGGAATGCGATGCTTTTCCGCCATATCCAAAATGAACTCCACCATGCCCCGATGCGTCACCATCGTCCGATCATGAATGCGAAGCAGCGTTCCCTTTCCCAGTTGGCCAAATGCCGATTTGTCGCCGGAGGCATCATTCGCCGGGCTGGCATCCAGTGCGAAGAATAGATCCGGATCGATCAAATTCGCTGCCGTCTCTGCACCACGAAGCCCTACTTCCTCTTGAACCGTAGCGCCGGCATACACAACATTCGGCAGCGGATCCCGATGGATTTCCTTGAGAAGCTCTAAGGAGAGACCGACGCCGTATCGATTGTCCCATGCCTTAGCCATTATTTTTTTGCCGCCTTTCAGCGGGGTGAAAGGGCACACCGGTACGATTTGCAGACCGGGGCGCACTCCCCAGCTGAGGGCCTCCTCTCTGCTTTCGGCACCGATATCGATCAGCATCTTTCCTACTTCCATCGGCGCTTTTCGCTGTGCATCCGTTAACAAATGCGGCGGAATGGAGCCGACTACACCGTCAATCGGTCCTTCCGGTGTTATCACCTGCACCCGCTGCGCAAGGAGTACCTGGCTCCACCAGCCTCCAATCGTTTCAAAGCGAAGCATGCCATTGTCCGTAATCTGCGATACCATCATGCCGACTTCGTCGAGATGGCCTGCTACCATAATCTTAGGTCCTTGCTCATCCCCTCTCAGGACTCCAAAGATACTTCCCAAACGATCCTGCACAATTTCCTTCGTGTATTTCTCCATTTCCCCTCGAACAAAATGACGCAGCTCCTTCTCAAAACCGGAGACCGCGGGCATTTCCGTCAGTTTACGGAACAAATCCATCGTTTCCTGCTGCATGATGATCACCTGCTTATCCAAAAAATTAATACTGCAATGGCAGCCCCAACGCACGAGCTGATGAAATTGACCGCATCGTTATTCATCCAATTCCATCCTCTGGAGGGCTGAGCGGATTCACCGCAATGTACTGCCTTTTCAATTGTATTGCCGCAAACACGGCACGTATACATTCTTTGCAGTGTGGCTCCCAATAATGAATCGAACAGTGAACCCGCCATTCCTCCCGCTCCGGCTAAGATCATAGCCCATAGCGGATGGATCGGCGAATCGCCGATCATGCTGGCAATCGCCGCAAAACAGAACCCCATAAATAAGCTGCCCAACAACGAAGCAAACGTTCCAAGAGGAGTAATCCCTCCTGAAGTCCCCGCCGTTAAACGCTTGCCGCTCAATATGTGGCGCGGCTGCGTGCGGCTCAAAGCACCGACCTCCGTCGCCCAAGTATCACCATTGACGGAAGCCATCGCCCCAAGGAATGCCGCCGCCCACACCGGGGAAGAAGTCAGCGCAAAACCGATACATGCTGCAGCGGCTGCGCCTCCATTAGCGAGCACCTGACCGCTGTCCCGGGTCGAACCCTTTTCGTACTCTTGTTCCAATGCTGCTTTTTTCCTCTTTTTCCATTTGGACAAAAGACTGGATGAAATGAAAAAAGCCAACAAGGTGACGTACCATGATGCGTCTCCTAATGCAAATATTACGCCACCAACAACGGTCGCCGCTGCAGCACCGCTAGCTGTGAGCATACGTTTCTCGTATGCGGCGCCGGCTGCTGCACCATTGAGCAGTATCCCCAGTATCCAGTCGATCCAATGAACTCCCATGACCTATCAACCTCTCTATGATATGACCGTACGGAGGTTTTCCTGTTAACCTTCATGCTCTCGCAGCTTTAAATTGCCCCCATCGTTCTCCGTTCCACTGCAGCTCGAATTCGTCTCCTTCACTCACTTCCCCGACTCCAGCGGGCGTACCCGTATAGATGACATCGCCTTGTCCTAGACCAAAATGCGCTCCGATGAAATCTACAATTTGCTGCACAGAGAATATCGTCTCAGACAGTCTGCCGCTTTGAACTTCCTGACCGTTCTTCAGCATGCGAAAGGGTGTGTTCTCCACGGTCTTCCAATCGATCTGTTCCGTAAAGGCAGTGATCAGCGCCGAACGACGAAAGCCCTTCGCAGAAAGCCACGGATGGCCCTTCTCCTTGCATACCTGCTGCACATCTCTTAAGGTCAAATCAATTCCAAGCGCCATCGCCTTCAGCAGTTCTTCGGCCTTCATGCCTGCCTCATATCGCTGTCCAACATAAAATACGACCTCAGCTTCATAATGCAAAGCGCCTCGATCCATAGGCAGAGCCACCTGCTGCTGCTCGCCGATAACGTGCCAGTCATGCGTCGGCTTCGTAAAGATCATCGGCTGCTTGGGAATCGCATTGCCGAGCTCCTCCGCATGAAGCTTATAATTGCGGCCGACACAATAAATATTACGAATGTCTGTGTCTTCAAAACGTTTCATAGAGAATCTCCTTTACTCTGTTAAGGCTGTTCTTCCTTCAATCGGACATCCCCCTGCTCATCCACTTCAGCTCCAATCGAGATGGAGCTAAGGCGTTCAAGCAGCTGTTTAGCGGCATCCGGTTCCATCGGTGTCGGCAGCGCAAATTTGGTTAATATCGGTTGAACGCTCAAGCTGCAGTCCCCTGTCTTACTGCATTCCGCGTTCAAAATCACCGTCTCCCAAGTTTTCTCCACCGTATTCGTCGTAAAAATAAAATTGCCGAGACTGTATGCAATCCACTTGCCTTCATACGGCTCAAACCCCTGGAGGACATGCGGATGTCCGCCGACCACAAGATCTGCCCCCGCATCGATGTATCTATGGGATAACTCCGACTGGATCTCGTTGGGCAGATCTGACCGTTCATCCCCCCAGTGCGTCAAGACGACTACAACGTCAGCTTCCTTCTCGGCTTTTTCAATCGCCTGCACCGGTCTTGTATAATCATATGTTTCCGCAACTCCCGGCTTTTCAGGCCCTGCTTTCCACGAACCTTCCGGCACGACACGGCTGAAACCTAGAAAGGCGACTTTAATTCCATTTTGCTCTATCACTTTATACTGGTAGGCCTCAGCCTCATTTTTTCCCGCGCCTACGTATTCAATGCCGCTCTCATTTAAATAATCGAATGTATCATAGAAGGCATCCCATCCATAATCGAGAATATGATTATTTGCTAGATTCACCAAATCGACGCCTGCTTCAGCCAGCGCAGGCAGCGCATCCGGGCTGGAGCGGTACACCCATTCCTTTTCTTCGATCGGCTCCCCTCGCAAGCTGATCGGCGTCTCCAAGTTTGCTACCGTAATGTCGGCACAAGACAAGCTGTCTCCCAGCCTCGAATACGGATAATCGTAGCCGTACTCCTCCATGATGGGCTCTACCTTGCCGGAAAACATCACATCCCCAACAAAAGAGATCGAAACGGATGATCCGCCTGAGCCGGTAGGTTCTCCTCTGTCGGGAACCTTCTCAGGGTCAGCGTCCTCCGATGGTTCTTCACGATCTTCTGTACCCTTTGCTTCATCTTCTGTGCCATCAGCCGGAGCCCTGCCTTCATTCCCTGTGTCATTCACAGCATCATCGGGAGATGCAGCAGGCGGCTCATCTTCCACGGATGATTCATATCCACCTTTAGACGGCAAGGCCATATCCTTCTCATCATTAGAATCAAGATTCATCATCAAGGCGGCCCCGCCGCCGATGACAGCTAAAAATAGAATTGGTATAAATATACGCATGAGTTCTTTCTTTCTTCGCTGCTTCGACCGCTGTCTATTCGCTTGATGCTTTTCCTTCCTCGAAATCAAATTGTTCTCCTCCTGCAATTATGAACTGCTCAGCCTATACTGTTCAACGATCTCAATCAACCTCTGTGCCCGCTCTTTAATGACTTGATATTGACCTTTTTCTATCGCAGCCAGGTCGATGAGATAACCTCCGATGCCCACCGCAAAGACACGGTGCCTTAAATAATCAGCTATATTCTCCGCGTCCACACCGCCCAGCGCGATCAGTGGAATGTGGGAGAACGGTCCTTGCAGTTCTTTAATGTAGGAACACCCGAAGTTCGGGAACAGCTTGACCGCTGTCGCTCCAGCCTTCCAAGACTTGACGATTTCCGTTGGCGTAGCCGCGCCCGGGAAAATCGGAAGATCTTCCTTTACGGCGGCGTGGATCACCTCTTCATCCACATTCGGCGTTACGATAAACTCGGCACCGGCTTCTACGGCATGAAGAAAATCATCGTGATCCAGAACCGTACCTGCGCCGATATGCATCTGACCCTGGAAGGTCTTGGAGAGCATCCGAATGCTTCGAAGCGCATCCTCGGAATTCAATGTCACTTCCAGTGTATGAATTCCGCCTTCAAGCAGCGCCTCCGCCGTATGTAAAATGCGTTCAGGGTGAACGCCTCTGGCAATGACAATGATGCGTTCCCTATCTAAGGTGTGCTCCAAGGTATAAGGATGAACCCTTTTCATAACTTACCAGCTCCTTTATAGGGGGATAGCCATATTGTACCACAATCATCGCTTCAGCATAGATGTTCGCCGCCTGCTTGTACATTTGTGACGCATTCTGTTTCTATCCAAAATACTTTTTTCGAAGCACCCCCAAAAAACAAGCCCCTGAATTGAATAGGTATAACTATTTACGTCCCGCGGGATCCGGAGATCCTCTCTTTTCAAGTACGCACGGAGAACAGCTCATTTACGTATACCATACCGTCTGGCAGTGCGGCAACGTTGAAGTGGAATGCTTCTGCAAATGAAAATGGCCCTATAAAATCGAATTAAGAAACAATAAGACGAGGTATCCCTGCGCGGGATGCCTCGTCTTTGTTTCGAAACAGCAGATCCACTGCCATCTATGTTTGATTCCTTATTACTGATGGTACATTTGCTGCATCGCAGGCTGCTGCATTCCCTGTGTCATTCCTTGCTGCATGGATTGCGGCATCTCCTGCTGTACCGGCTGATAAGCATGGAGATATGTTTTGGCGGTGTGGTCTTTTAATGTCGGCACTTGGTACAGTCCCTGCTGGTTCATATACGTGAAGACCTCATATGCTTGATTCGAGCAAGTTACGGAGCCGTTTACCAGCATCTGCCTTACATTCGGATCAGCACATTCTACAGCTGCCTGCATGTGATTTTTAGCCGAATTTTTGTGACAGCTTAGAACAGCCATTGCGATTTGCTGATCATCCATGGATTTCGACATCTGCTGCATTTGTGGCATCAGCTGCGGAGGATTATTCAAGCCGTATTGAATTTGCTGCGGCTGAATATTCGAAATCCCTGTCTGTGTGCTCATCCCTTGCGCTGTTTGATAATCGTGCGTGTACCTTACAAGCTGGTCATACGCTTGAATGGCCGTTTGCAAATGGCGATGAATCATATCCTTGAGCTGCGAGCTTTGGCACTGCTGTGCATACAACTGAAAATGATTGATCAAGTTTATTTTCTCATTCAACATCTCATGGACTTCCATCGTCTCGTGGGCTCCAAATGGCATGGTATACACTCCTTTGTCAATTTAAGATTCAGTATTGGAAATTCACACCATTATACATTTCCCTATTCTGGGCTAATTATGCATCTTCTATGCCGCATTTGGGCTCGTCCATTTCTTTATAATCTGAAACAAATATTGTCAATCAGACGTCCATATATGTGAGTATGACAAACAAATATTTATAAAGGGGGATTTGCCATGGGCCGTAAAAAAAATAATAGGCGCTTCTGGCCAAATCAAATGTTGTGGGGGGGTGTCGTCTTCCTGCTGTGTCTCATGCTTGCTGCTTGCAGCAGCTCAGGCAACAACACCGAAGATACCTCGAGGAGCAATGAAGCGCCGAATGCGGCGGGCTCCGAATCGTCTTCTGCGGATAACCATGCGGGAGAGCCAGAAGTATCCGAAGAAAAACCTAGTGCAGACGAGAACGTGGAATATGTGCCTCCATCTTCCGACCAGCCCGGTCAGCTGACTGCAGGTCGCTGGAACGATTTAGCGCAGCGGGAGGATTGGCTGAGCCATATGAATGAGAAGCAGTGGGACAGTTATCAGGAACAATGGTCCTTATACACTCGGCAGCTTTTGAAAGTGCATGTGACCAAAAACGGCGATCCGTTACGAGAAATATCGGTAACGGTCAGAGACAGCAGTCAAAGGGAATGGATCTCTAAAACAGATCATAACGGAGATGCCTATGTGTTTCTTTTTTCACACGATCTAAACCAAGAATCTCAGGAAAATGCTTTATTTCAAGTCATTGTACAATATAGGGACGATGAGAAGCAGTTTGAGAATGTTGAGATCGATTCAAATACGGAGCTGAATATCGAATGGGAGGATGAAGCCCCAAGCAAATCCAAGCGTGTCGATCTCATGTTTGTCGTCGATACGACAGGTTCGATGGGAGATGAGCTGGAATATTTGAAAACCGAACTGGAGGATGTCGTGGAACGGGTGCAGCAAACGTACAATCAGGAGCTTGCCATTCGCACCAGTGTCAATTTTTATCGTGATCACGGGGATGATTATGTCATCAAGTCTTTCCCTTTTGCCGAAAGCGTCCGGACTTCCGTGGAACTGATTCGCCAGCAAAAAGCGAATGGCGGCGGTGACTATGAAGAAGCAGTAGAGGAAGCGCTGCTCAATGCGATTGAAGAACACGAATGGAGCGAGGAAGCTGCAGCTCGTCTGCTGTTCCTCGTTCTCGATGCACCTCCTCATCGAACAGACGAAAACATCGAGGAGCTGCACCAAGCTCTGTCATCCGCAGCGGAAAAAGGGATTCGAATTATTCCCGTTGCTTCAAGCGGGATCGATCAAGAAACAGAGTTTCTACTGCGTTCGATCGCACAAATCACAGGCGGCAGCTACGTCTTTCTAACCGATCACTCCGGCATTGGCGGAGATCATTTGGAAGCATCTGTTGGCATGTACGAGGTCGAGTATTTGAACGATCTGCTCGTTAAGCTGATCGAGGAATACATTCAATAACCATTACGGTTCACTGGCTTTTCCTTCACAAAGTGATATACTTAAAAGACTGGATACCATCTCTTTCACCCTCTGGAAGCGGCGAGAAACAGAAATATCTGCCGCTTCCAGAGCGGTATCCTATTATAGCCTATCCAAGCAAGCACCCTGGAGCAGATCCCCTTCTCGTTCGATGTGCGCATTTCTGCTTCAGAGACGCTGCCGGAATGGAAACGCATTGCCAAGAAAGAAGGGAAACCTTTGAATCGTTGGAAAATCAATTTGATTGTACTTTGGTTCGGACAATTTTTAGTCATGAGCGGGATGACGATGATCATCCCTTTTTTGCCGCTATATATACAGGAACTGGGTGTGATGAACTCAGAAGAAGCTTCTGTATGGGCAGGCATTATTTTTGCTGCTAATTTTCTCACTTCCTTTATAGCTCAACCCATCTGGGGCAAGATTGCTGATCGGTACGGACGAAAAATGATGGTCATCCGCTCCGGTCTCGGCATGGCGATCGTTATGACGTTAATGGGATTTTCTCAAACCCCGCTGCATCTTCTACTGCTTAGAATGATGAATGGGCTTATCTCAGGCTTTGTCCCTGCTGCCACCTCCCTCGTATCCGCGAATACGCCGAAGGAACGCATTGGTGTCGCAATGGGCTCGCTCCAGTCTGGTGCCATTGCCGGAACGATTATGGGACCGTTGATCGGAGGCGTGATGGCAGACCTGTTCGGATTTCGAATGATTTTTTATATCACTGGGTCACTGATGTTCTTAGCCACTGTCTTCGCATGGTTTTTCGTTCAAGAGCAGTTCAACCGGAAGGAAGCCTCAAAACAGAACGATCTTAGTGTTCTGCAGGGATTCCGCCAATTGCGTGCCATCCCGCAGCTTCCTGCTCTTTTTGCCGTTACGTTCATGATTCAATTTGCTCTCATGAGCTCTATGCCGCAGATTACTCTGTTCGTCCAGCACTTAGTGGGTAATGTAGAGAATCTCGCTTTCCTGTCTGGTTTCGTCGGCTCTGTTATGGGAATATCGAATATGATTGCTTCCCCCCTGCTGGGGAGAATTGGTGACCGCAAAGGATCCGAGATGGTATTGAAAGTCTCTCTCCTCGGTGCAGCGATCACTTTTATTCCGCAAATCTTCGTGCAGAATTACTGGCAGCTGCTGATCGCTAGATTTTTATTCGGCATCTTCATGGGGGGAATGATCCCTTCCGTCAATGCACTGATCCGTAAACATACACCGGAAGGTATGGAGGGCCGTGCCTATAGTTTTAATTCCAGCTTTCTCGCGTTAGGCAATCTGGTTGGGCCGACTTTAGGCGGTTTTTTAGTCGGTTGGATTACGATTCGAGGTATTTTCGCAGTTGGTGCAGTGATGCTCCTCATCAATCTATATTGGGTTCATCGGAAGCTGAAGGCTTTCCGGAACCATACAGCGGCATCTTGAGAGCCTGGGTCTGTGCTCCTGCACATTCCGCGGGCGGCATGACATCTACCCAGTCCACATCTGTCCGCCTGCATACACTATCCATGAGAGTAGACATTTGGAGGAGGATGAATCTCATGGATCATTTGCACCATCTGCCGAACATGCAAATGCCGGCTTACACGGCGAATCAAGCTCCCGCATATACGATGGGTTCTCATCATGACTGTCATTGCCACGCCAACCCGGCTCCTCTACCGCATTACCCCGTTCATGGTGTGCCGAATGCGGCATTCGTCTTAGTTCTGTTCGTACTGCTTGTCATTATTTTAAGATTTGCTTACATCTAAAACACATGCCCTACTAAACGTATTCGGCTAAACTGCAGCGTTAAACACAGGGCATGGTTTCACCCCGCTTATGGGCCATTTCACTGGTTTCATTCCATTGCAGCATCCCGATTTTTTTAATCATACGCTGCAATAGCTGCTCTGATAATAGCTCACACCTGAATAAGGTCATTATCTTTGTTGGCCATAAAAACAAGGCCGAGCATGCTTAGGGCGCATGCTCGGCCTTGTTTCATTCGTTTTTCCTTTTCAAATAATCCATGCTACAATACTTGATATTTTTGCTTATACCTCTGAAGCACCTTGATCCAACTATTCGAAAGAACCGCAAAGAAAAGAACGTTACCCGCAGCGTGCATCAATTCGAAATACACACTTGCTCCATAAGTAGTTAAAATCAGCTCCCAGGACCACTCACTCGCGATTGCCAATATACTGGATAAATTCATCAGCCATCCAAAGACCATTCCGCTTACGATACCAAATAAGATTCGCCCCCAGTAATTGCGCATCACCCAAGTATGACGCAGCAAACCCGCTGCCCAACCGATGAGCCCCCAGGAGAACATTTGCCAAATGGTCCAAGGTCCTTGACCCAGAAACATATTAGAGACGACCGCAGACAGCGCTCCGACTAAAAATCCCACTTCCGCTCCGAATACCGCTGCCGAGATCACGGTAATAAACGTCAGTGGCTGTACGCTGGGAAGAACACTAAAAGGAACACGACTCACGGCTGCTAGTGCAACCAGTACAGCGATCGGCACGACTTCTCTAGCATGAAGATGCCGCGCTTCAAAACGAATAAAGAACGGAAGCATTGCCGCAATGCACAAAATGAAGCTCATCAGCAAGTACTGCCTCGGATGATATATCGTATGATAAACGATGACCGAAGCAAATAAGAGAAAAACTACAGACCAAACAGCCGTTTGATTCAGCTTCGGCATCGCAGAACATCCTCCATTGTAATGGCATTCGGCAGCTGAGAACGGACGATTCGATTGACCGCAGTGGTATAGAAGTAATGGCGGCTGAAAAAATCTGCCGGTGTTCCTTGAGAAGTGACTTCTCCCGCAAACAGGAGCAAACATCGATTCGCATATTGAGAAGCAAACTCCACATCATGAGTCACCATCACGATCGTCACCCCCTGCCTGCTCATCTCTGTGAGCCGTTCTCCCAGCTGCTGTTTAAATACCGGGTCCAATCCTTTTGTCGGCTCATCCAGCAGTAAAATTTCCGGACGACTTATCATGATGGAGGCTAAAGCTGCCTTTTGGCGTTCCCCGCCGCTTAGATCATAGGGATGCTGCTTCCGAAGGGGCTGCAGCCCAAAGAAATTGAGCCATTCCTCCACACTGTGTTTCGGATCCTGCTCTGAGCGAATCGCGGCATGCTCTAGCTCTTCCTCAATCGTGTCATATACAAAATGCAGAAGCGGATTTTGCGCCAGATATCCGATCCTGCGATACAATTCCTTGTCCTTCATCCGATATATATCCTTCTCCAGCAATCGAACCTTGCCATTTACCGGCCTGCGAAATCCAGCCAGAATCTGCAGCAGTGTCGACTTTCCCGAGCCGTTCGCCCCGAGCACACATATAAAATCATCTTTGGTACAGGTCAAATTCAGCTGCTGCAGTACCCACGGATCCTGCTTTTCATATTTGAACGACACGTTAGAGCACCGTAATACCTCTTGCTGCTTCCCTGACTTTGCCCCAGCCACTGCCGTAGTTTGCTGCAGCTCGGAATGATCCACAGCAAACTTACCGTCCCACTGCTCAAACCAGCCTTTCCCTTCCTTGACCGTAAGTGGGACGCCCTGGTCCGCTGTGCCTCCTTCAGCCGTTGAACACGCATAGTAGAGGCGGGAAGGAATCGGCATATAAAGCTGAAGTTCCTCCTCCTGCTGTTCGTTTAACTGCTGAAGAAACATTCGTGGCGCAGCTGACATCATCAAATGGCCATTCCGCATCATCAGCACGCGATCCGCCAGCGGGATACATTCATCTAATCGATGCTCGCACATGACGATCGTCATCCCAAATTCCTCATTCAGCCGCTGCAGCCACTGCAGCAGCTGCCTAGACGCCACTGGATCTAATTGGGCGGTCGGTTCATCGAGCAAAAGTACAGAAGGCTGCAATGCCATCACAGAAGCGAGATTCAGCAGCTGCTTTTGTCCACCGGAAAGGGTATGCGTAGAACGATGAAGCCAATCCTCCATCCCGAAAAAATGAACAATTTCGGCGATCCTTTGACGCATCTCACTATCTGGAATACCGTGAGATTCGAGACCAAAAACCAATTCCGTCAGTACCTGATCAGAGACGATTTGACTGTCTGGCTCCTGCAGCACCATGCCGATTTCACGTCCGGCTTCAGCACCTGAACTGGAATAGAGGGAACTTCCCTTGAAGAGCACATCTCCCTTACGATCACCTGCTGGAGTCAGCTCCGGCTTGAGGTGGCGCAGCAGAGTGGATTTTCCGCTGCCCGAGGGACCGCATATGACAATAAATTCCCCCTGACGGATTTCCATCTCGATACCGCTCAGAGCATCTCGCTGATCTGTTGGATACCGAAAGGATAGTTTTTGAAATTCTAAGTACGCCATAGCAGGTAATCCCTTCCTTCTACAATGAAAGGCACCGCATGCAGCAGCACCGCTGTCACCAATATGATCGTGTCTCCTGAATCCAGCTGCCATTCCTCTAATCTGGGATATATGATCAGCTGACCTTTGCCTAAGAACCATCCGCCGAAGCAGGCGATCCAAAGCACAAAAACCGCAGACGCAAATACAACATCCTGCAATTTCCAGCGATAGGGGACATAGGATGTTCTCTTACGCGGGCCGTATCCTCTTGCTGCCATCGACTCTGCGGTCTGCACTGATTCCTCCATTGACAACGTCAGCAGCGTCTCCAGCTGCCTCATTCCGCTCAGCCACCTCTGCTTCAAAGTACCTGAGCTCACTGTGATCCCTTTCGTCCGCTGCACCATTGAGATGTTTTCCAACCGTTTGCGAAAAAGTGGAACGAATCGGAAAGCCATCGTAACGATGAGAGCCGCCTTGGGCGAGAAACGAGCAAATAAATTTAAAAATTTGGGAGGATCGATAATTGTCTGAAATGAAACGAATAACAGGATCAGCGAAATCAGCATCATCGCTTGATTCACACCATATAATAGGGCCTCCCCGGTAATCGGCTGATCCATAAAGTAAAATAATATATGCATTCCCCGATGGTTGAACAGCGGATTAAGCAGTGCGACAAACCCAAATCCGATGACCATGACCCAGCGAAGTCTCCACAGGGAACGTCCCTTGTCTAAAATAATGGAAAGTAGGATTTGCATACCCAGCATGAACGCTGCCATGAAAGGATGGTTGAACAGCATAATGCATATCCCTGCAGCTAAAAAATACAACAGAGCTGGGGCGGGATGAATTCCCCGAAGGCCATCCGATCTCATTCGCTATCCTCTTCTTCAGTCACATAATACCAGGTCAACTGATCGCCCACTTCAACTTCTGCACTTCCAGCACTCTTTGAAATATATTCGCCATTTATTTCATACTTCCAACCGCTGGTTGGTCCGTAGTCAAACTCATACAAATTATTGATGCCCTCCACATATGAGAATGCACCGCTGCCTCGGTATTCCATCGGCATTTCGCTTGATCTCGTTCCCTTTTTTAGTATATCGAGAACGGTATCCCCTTTCTCGAATTCAACTTCCACCCGTAATAACTCCTCCGCCTCCAAGCCGAGTATGATCAAGCTCACCTGGTCGATGCGCTCTGACTCGGCAGGAGTATCTCCGGTTGTTTCATTCGGTGCAGACTGCTCAGGCATGGCTTGGCTCGCAGAAGCCGGTTCCTTCTCCGGTGCATGAAGTGACGACTCTGACTGTGTTGGCTCTAATAAAGAACCCGACTCCTCCAGCTTCGACGGTTCATCATTTGACATTTCCCCGGCCACCGCAGGCTTCTGCTCGGGGGGGTGTTCCAGCTCTGACGCTTTATCCTCATCCTCCGCTCGATTTGGCACCTCTGGTTGTTCTGCGGAATTATCCTCCGAACGGATACCTTGCTCCGACATCTTTGAGGGGATTCCTGACTGATCCGTAGATGTCGTGGATGGCCCACATGCAGCCAGCATCAACGATAGCAAGATGACCCAGACAAATCCATATGTTCTCATTCGCCAAACCTCCTTATGAAAGGGATATAGAGCCCCTCAAAAGAGGCTCTATATCCCGCTAATTCACACGAATCTCTTGATTCAATTCATAATAAATGCCGTAATGTTATGAGTTTGCCGCGGACAGCTCATCTAGACGTAAAATCACAGCAGCAGCCATCTCACGAGATACTTCATCATGCGGCATGAACTTTCCATCCGATCCAACAATCAATTGATGAACAGCGGCTGTTTCAATATACGGAATCTGTTCAAAAGATACACTCTGTAAATCCGTAAACTGCTCGGCCCCCACAACAGATGGTAGATCTAACGCACGAATCGTGAGCAGCGCCATTTCAGCACGTGTGATCGGTTCTAAGCCTTCGAACGTTTCACCATCAGGCCGCAGATAGCCTTTTTCAATCGCTGCTGCAACATCACCGCTGTACCAAGCATCGGCAGGGACATCTTTATATGGAAGATTCACGGCATCCTGTGGCTGTATATCCAATACGCGATTCAGCAGAGAAATAAATTCGGCACGTGACAGTGATTTCTTCGGTGCAAACTGCTGTCCGTCCGTACTCACCCCATAAATGAAACCACTTTCTACCGCTTGCTCGACAGAGCTGTACGCCCAGCTTGATATTTCCGCTTGATCTGAAAAGTCTGCAGCAGAAGAAGGTGCAATTCGAACAGGTACGAACTCCTTTACAAATCCGGGACCTTGTTCTGTATACGCAGTAATCGTCATTTCGTAAGTTCCTGCATCGACTTGTTCAAATACTGCGATTCCGTTCTCATCTGCTGTCGCCGTCTTCGTTCCCAATGTCACTAAGGCGTGGGCAGCAGGCGTCACGATCTCTTGATTTTGCGCCCAATCCCAGGTTGACTTCGTCAATTTCACTTTAAGAAGCTCTCCAGAATTCGGAACCGAAGGCTCCAACACAACAGAATCAATCAGCTCCGTATTATGGCTGTAATAGACAATAAGTTCATCGCTCGGCTGCAGCTCAAAATCAGCCATTGCGCCGTACGATGCTGCAGGGAGCCACTCCCCATCCCTTTTTACACCGTAATTCCAGCCGTCATACTCTCCATAAAGTCCCTGTTCAACTCCTCCAATCGACGTAATATATTGACCAAAGGAAGAATCCTTCACTTCATACTCTACCTTCTCGTTATCAAGGAGCCGCTGAACTGCCTGCAGGGCGTTGGCTGCTTCAACTCGGCCGTGAGCCAAAGTGCCGCTCGGTCCTTCAACCCGAACGGATACCTCGGCTTCTTTCGCATTCACTTTGACCTTGCTGTAAAACGGGACGACGAGTGCTCCTTTCTCCGAATCATAAGCAGTCACTTTCACATCGTATTCACCAGCTGGCAGGCCATCTATGTTTGCACGTCCGTAGACGTCCGTCTGAACCGTTTGCTGACCGATTTGGACAGTTACACCGACAGCTGCAGCCACTTCCGCCTTCCCGGCATCCCAGTTCCAAACCGATGTATTCACCTGAAGCGTCATCATCCCTTCCGCTTTAACGAACGACTCGCCTGGCGTCACCGAATCGATCAACTGGGTATCATCGTTGTAATAGACGTACAGTCGATCTCCCTCTTGAAGTGAAAATTGGTCCATGGCTCCATATTCGTCTGCAGGAACCCATGCCCCTCCGCGGTATACTGCATAATTCCAACCGTCCCAACCGCCATACAGTCCCTGTTCAATTCCATCAATCGATGTGATATATCGGCCATAACTGGAATGTTCGATATGTAAAGAAATCTGTTCTTTAGCAAGAAGCTTTTGCACCGCTTCTAGCGCTTGTGAAGCATGCACCTCACCAGATACGATCGTATTTTCTGGACCTTCTACAATCACTTCAGCATGAACGCTGTTTAACCCTTCATACACACCGGGGAGATCGTTTAGATACAGCTCATACGCCGTTAAAGCTAAGAATGCTTGCTCCGTTGCCATCGCATTTCCTTGCTCACCTTCTAAATGAGCGTATGTTCCATCTGTCAACCGGTACGGAAGGAGCTGCTCATACAAGAGGTGTGGATTTTGCCCAATAGACGATAGACCAATCATTGCCTGGGAAATACTCTCGGATGATATCGTAGCTTGTAAATCCGCCTCCGTCAGCCGATCTAATATCCACGCTGCACCCTTATCCGTCGATATTTTGACCGCTTCTTGATCCAAATACGGGCTCAGCGCGGTTAATGCCATCCCCGTAATATCAATGTCACTGTCTCCATCTGTTGTCAGCGACCAACCGCCATCCTCATTTTGTTCTTTAAGAAGCCAGTCGACCAAGTGCTCTACACTCCACTCGCTCGATTCCAAGTGCTCATACCCGCTGCTTTGCAGAGCGATCAGCGCATAAATGACTCCATTCGATCCTTGACCCGTCATCCCGGAGTGATTCAGCAGTTCATCCACTAAAGAATAACCCAAGACGTCTCCCGCATCGATGCCTGCCGCAGACAAACCAATGATTTTCCTTTCCAACTCCGTAACCAAACGGAATTTACCACGTTCACTGACGATTTCCTTCAATAATTCATCAGAATATGCGTCGGGCAAAGTCCTATCGGAACGAACCAATCCAACCGCACTCCATTCAGATATTTGACCTTGCCGTAATACAGCTTTTGCGGCCTGCTCGATATCCGCTTGCAGAACAGCCAAATCAACAGAGGTATTGACTTCCTCCCCCGCTGCCTGCACGGAGGGCTGAAATGTACTCCATACCAGCAGCAAGGCAAGTCCCATGACCCATAAAATTCTCTTCATCCTCGTTTCCCCTCTCTATTTGTTCCTTAACCATACTAGATTCATCGTTTCTTTCATAATCCCCGCGCAGCAAAAAGACTTCCCTAGTTAGGGAAGTCTTAAGTCGAAATATGCAAAATCGCCAAAACGATCTGCTTCGAACACCATCCCTATTCCTCGTAGGATTGCAGGTGTTGATACATATAGGCAGGTCTCCTGGCTTAAGAGTCATCGCCTGCTGCCGTCTTCCCGCTTGCAAGCAAACAGTGACATGTTGGCAGCACACTACTCTATGACAGTGGCGGGACCGCGCCGGATTCGCACCGGCTTCCCTTTTAAGCTGAAGCATCTATGAAGATGCCCTCAACACCTATATTTCAACGTATTCAATTCAATCCTATGTATGGCGCTCTAAGGTTTAATGTGCTTCCTAATCTCTTCCTGCACCAATTGCGGCAAACGGCCTAATTCTTCATTAGAAAGCCCTTCCGTAGGAATCGGTTCGGAGAAAGTGACTTCTACGACGCCCGGATTCAGCTTTAACCCTTCTGGAAGAAGCTTGTAGGAATGGTTAATCGTTACTGGAACGATCGGCACTCTCGCCTTTGTCGCCAGCTTAAAGCTGCCCGGCTTGAATTCTCCCATTTCCGGACCTTTACTTCTGGTCCCCTCCGGAAAAATCGCCATCGAGTGGCCCTCCTTCAGATACTGGACCCCTTGATTAATAGCCTTCAAGGACTGACGTACATTATTTCGCTCCATAAAGATGCAATTTTTGTACTGCATCCACGTACCAATCAAAGGCATCTTTCTCAGCTCTTCCTTCGCAATGAATCCCACCGGCTGCGGTGCGGCATGCATAATGATCGGAATATCCAAGTATCCTTGATGATTGGCTACAAATACAACGGCCTGGTCTGTAGGAATTTTCTCTTCCCCATGCACGATGACTTCCGATTTGATCAATTTAAAAATATAAGAGGTCCAATCCTTCGCTTGTCGCTGAACGACGGCGACCCTCTCCGCTTCCTTACCTTCCCTGGCATATTTCTTAGCCTTGTTCAGATTCGGGATCGTTCTCAGCATATATAAAGCAAACCGAAGCAGCAGGATAAAGTTTTTCAAACGCAACCAACACTCCTTGTTCGTAATCTCAGCGCTTATTTGCTTAACAGAAATATTATACTGCACCTGAGAGTTCAAGAAAAGGACAAAATAGGCAGCGAGTCCCTGCACATTCCTTGATTTCACAGCATAGTCATAGACGCATCCCTCTTCCAAGTGATTTATATGACCACAAAAAAACCGTAGAATTAATCTACGGCGGGAAGCTTAATGATGAACTGGGTTCCTTTATTTTTCTCACTGAACACTTCGATTTTCCCATTCATCGATTTAATAATTTGATAGCATACCATAAGTCCTAATCCCGTACCGTTCTCCTTCGTCGTATAGAACGGTGTACCGATCCGCTTAATTTCTTCTTGGCTAAGACCGATGCCTTGATCTTTAATTTCAATGACCGCTTTTTCCTCGGTTCGATATGCGCTAATATGTACAATTTGGCCTTCAGGACTTGCCTCAATGGCATTCTTTATTAAATTGATCAGCACTTGGCTGAGTTTTTCGGGAATCCCCTTTACATGAAGGTCTTCTTGACCCATTTGATGTTGAATTCGTATATTGTGCAGCATCGCAAAGGATGAAATGATCTCCATCACAGAATCCATCTGCTCCTTAATCGCAATCCGCTCCATCTTTTCCAGTCTGGGTCTTGCAAGGGTCAAGTAATCGTTAATGATCCCTTCGGCGCGATCCAGTTCCTGAATCATCAGTTTAATATACACTTTTTTATTGTCTGGAATAAACGTTTCCTTATCAAAAATTTGCATAAAGCCGCGTACAACCGTCATCGGATTACGGATCTCATGAGCCACTGAGGCAGCCAAATGTCCGATAATATTCAATCTTTCTGCCTTTTGAATTTCCATCTCCATTAACTGCTTCTCTCGCACATTTTCAACCAAATGAATAATAATCCATATCGCCATCATTCCGACAAGCGGATAGATCATGAGCAGGACGGCGATTTCTGTATTAATCGATCCGCTCTGCTTCGTTGACATCAAGTATAAATTGAATAGACTTTGCACAATGGAGGCCAAGCATACCATCGTAGTAAAAAAGGATACCTTAATTAACCGATTCGCGTCTACGTAACGCCGTATAAATATAATCGAAAGCAGAAAGATCCCGCCATTCATAAAGCCGGTGATGAGAAGATCGTGATGTGCAAAAATGATTTTAAACAGTATAAGGGCGAGCAAGGCAATAGAGCCGGATACATAACCACCATACAGTACAGAAGTAATCAACAGAATATGTGAAAGGTCAAACCGAATCTGCTCATGGATGTTTACTGAAAAAAAAAGACTCAGGACAATTCCAAGCGTGCAGGCCACGCTGACAACCCTCTGTTGGCCCCACTTGTGAAGCTGTAAAGTGCTTTCCTTCAACCAATGAACCTGCAGCAGGAAGAAGGGAAAAAGCACGATCAACAGCTGCAGCAGCATATCTTTTATATTCAGTAACATATCGTTGAATAATGTCAGACCCATAACATTTCCCCTTGCCCGATGATCCAGATCCGAATCCATGTTTTCCTCTATTTTACAAAAAACATACAAAAGATGACAGCTTGTTTTCTATAATTTTTTCACAAGCTTCTTTAACTGGTCCGGATGATCGGTAATGATCGCGTGGACATTCATACGAATGTGCTTCTCCATCGTCTTCGCATCATTAATCGTCCAAGGATGAACCTTAATATGAAAAGAGCTCGCAGATCGAACTAATTCATCGTTTACAAGAGCTTTCGAGGGATGGAGAGCGTTTGCACTTAATTGGCAAGCATAAAGCCAAGGATATTGAATATTTCGGTGGTACAGCACACCGGTGTCGATTTCTGGCGCAACGGATTTCATCATTTTCAAAGATTCGTGGTTAAAGCTGGATATGATGACCTGACTGCTGTAATTCCTTCTGCGAATCATATCGGCCACAAGCTGCTCCATGCCTTCATAACGCACCGTACTGTTTTTTAATTCAATATTCAAATAAATGTTGTGCCGAACCGACAGATCCAGCAGCTCCTCTAATGTCGGTATGCGTTCTTGCTTAAAGGACGAATGGAACCAAGACCCCGCATCTAATTTTTTCAGATCATCCAAGTACATATCTCGAATCCATCCCGAACCGGATGTCGTACGGTCTACCGTTTCATCATGAATACAAACAAGATGACCGTCTTTCGTCATTTGTACATCCGTCTCGATGCTGTCCGCACCCATCTCAATAGCCCGCTCAAAGGCGGCCATCGTATTTTCAGGACATACGCCAGATGCTCCACGATGCGCCATTATTCTCATTTTCCCTCTCCACTCCTCGTTATTTCAAAATCTATCCAGCTATAGCTATTACTTCTTTGAATTCTATGCGAAATCCTTCATAAGCTGGACGTAATTGTATAAAAGCTCTGTAAAAAAATGATGACAAATCTGTCAATTTAAAGCAGAACTGTACAGTTTGGACCATCGTTCATGAAATCCATCGAACAAGCAACAAAAAAACCGCCCATCGCTGGCGGCTCGTTATTTTACATATTTTTGTGCATTCTGCAGTGCTTCGTCCTCCGTTGCACCTGTTACGTATCGACCGTTAATAAAAATAAATGCTTTGCGGGAACAAGGTCCGCAGTATGATTTGCATCCCACTTTAATCTCGGCGTCCGGTGCGAGCTTTTTCAGCTTAGGTACCATTGACTTTACCGACATATGCTTGCATTTTTCACATATTCTTATGTCATTAGCCATGATCCGACTCTTTCCTTCCACATGTTGAACTGTGTCTAATTGTATAGAAAGCTAGGAAGAAAAGCAACCCATCCCCTTCATTCTTCGAACTAGCAGACGGGTCGAAGACGATCATCATCCCATTATGCTTTCAAGCCTTCAACCATGATGCCCAGCACTCTCTGATAAATGGAGGGGAAATCTGTAATAGGTAGCGGATTCCTGCCTATTCCCGCTTCGATGGTGAATCCAGTCCTGCGGAATTCTTGGATAAACCAGTCCTTGTAGCCTGCATCGCTTCCCGTCAGCTTCACGGCACGATATCCGCTTGCCTCGGCCAATCTTAGCGCAATCTGTTCCGATTCCGGAGGTTCAAGATCTCTGTAATTCCAGTAGATTTCCTCTCCCTGCGTATGAAAGGCGTAGACTTCATCAAATTGTGTATTCTGCGAAAGCTGAGCAATCGCCAGCGCTTCCGGTTCCGTCAGCGGAGCCGTTCCCACATAATCTCTCGGCCCAGGACCCAATACGACTCTTCGGCCCCGCTCTACCTCCCAATGGGCAGGATACTGGTCGTTCAGATCGACACCTCTGATGTTTGCTTTCCAACTGCTGAAATCGAAGGAGCCCTCATTCCACTCAAGCAGGCTGCGATAATAAGGATGATCTGAAGTCACACCTTCCTGTACCAATTCTACGCCGTCAGGATTTACCATCGGTACAATCCATAAGCTGGCATTGTTGTATAAATATCTTGCCCGCTCGCCTCGAAGAACCCCATCATGCATGACTGCCTCCGCGTAATCCTCTAAAAATCGCATCAGCAGCACAGTGGTAATCCATTCATTGGCATGGAAGGAACCATTAAAATGGACCTTCTTTCGTCCTTGACCAATCTTCACCAGCGGGATCCGTTTCCCCATCACACTTGAGCCGATATCCGTAAGTTCCAGGAAAGGATACTTGCGGCTCAACTGCTCTAAATCCTCCGTCATTTCCATATATCCATAATCCGTCATCGTATCTACGATCTGCAGCTCTGCACCCGGCGGAATGATTAAAGATTGACCAGGGATCAGCATGGCCGGGTCGACATCCGGATTTGCCGCTGCAAGCTGCTCCATCGGTACTTGGAATCTAATCGAAATATCATAAAGTGTATCTCCTGGCTGTACTACATACAGATTGCTGCCCCTTTCTGGAATGTTAATCACCTGACCAGGCACAAGCACATTGGGATTCTCCAGTTGGGGATTCGCGTTCACGATCGAGTTGACATGGATGCCGAAGCGTCTTGCTAATCGGTACAACGTGTCTCCCTTGCGCACAACATACGTATACAACGGCTCTCCTCCTCCAGGCCAGTTACTGACAAAAGTATATGCTTGCACATTCTCATACATGAAGCCCATGTGCGAAAAAAAATCCCAAAGTCCGGCGGCATGCGCTCGGCTTTGAGATTTGCAGCTTAAACTTCAGCTTTTTCCAACTGTTCCTCGTTCTCTTCTTCCTGTTCCGAATCGTTTACGATCATCTCAATTTTACGAATTCGGTGCTTATCCTTCTCCAGCACCTTGAACGTCATATTTGCATAGGACCATGTCGAGCCCTTTTTCAATTCCGAATTGTTCGAGTAAAGCCATCCGCCAATGGTATCCAAATCATCACTATCAATCTGGATTCCAAGCATTTGATTCAGATGAGTCAAGGACACTTTCCCATCGACGATAATATGTCCCGGTCCCAGCTTCTCAATCTCCTTTTTCTCCTCTTCATCAAATTCATCGCGAATATCTCCGACGATTTCTTCTAAAATATCCTCGATGGTGATCATTCCGGAGGTGCCGCCAAATTCATCCAGCAAAATCGCAATGTGCGTATGCTCCGCCTGCATTTTCTTCAACACATTTTTAATCGGCATGGCCTCGGATACGGTAAGCAGCGGATGAATGACATCCTCCAGTTTCAAGTCAGGTTGATCTGAATATTGAAGAAAAAATTGCTTTGTATTAATAAAACCGATGATCTGGTCTTTATTGTCCTTCATGACTGGAAATCGGGTATACTGCTCTTCCCTTATAACTCTCATATTTTCTTCAAGCGGCGCATCGGCCGATAAACAAATCATATCTGTTCTAGGCACCATAATTTCTTTCGCAACGAGATCATCAAATGTAAAAATTCGATTCACATACCCGAATTCAGATTGATTTATTTTTCCGCTTTTGTAGCTGTCGCTTAGGATAATACGAAGCTCTTCCTCCGAATGGGCTTCCTCGTGTTCCTTCACAGGCTTCAGACCCATCATTTTTACGATCAAATTGGCTGAACCGTTGAGCAGCCAGATGAACGGATACATGATTTTATACCACCAGATCAAAGGTCTGGATAATGTAAGGCTGACCCATTCCGCTTTCTGTATTGCAACGGTTTTCGGTGCAAGCTCTCCGACTACGACGTGCAGAACTGTCATCGCAATAAATGCAATTAGAAAGGAAATCACGGTCGTCACTTCATCGGGCAAGTGGAATCCTTCCAAAACCGGATGCAGCATTCTCTCTACCGTCGGTTCACCTAACCATCCTAATCCCATTGCGGTAATCGTGATACCGAGCTGACACGCAGATAAGTATCCATCCAAATTCCCTGCTACTTGTTGAACAGCCTTTGCATTTTTGCGCCCTTCAGCGACAAGCTGATCAATCCGGCTGCCCCGCAGCTTCACAATGGCAAACTCCGTCGAAACGAAGAAAGCTGTCATGATAATCAACAACGCAACCAAAAACAAATTCAAAGTAATCATTACATTCTCCTTTTTACCCGTCACATTTCGGGTTCCTATGAACTTATTATACGAATGTTATTGGTACATAATCAAAGCCCAATCCAAGCCGAATTTGTTCATATTTCGCTATATTCATCTTTGACTGCTGAAAAAAAGGCATCAATTGAATTCATTTTCACTTTGACTTTTCGTCATTCTGTTTTATGATAAGTTCATAAGAACTCCAAAGGAGGAGTGAACATGAGACCATTTTATTTAACACGAACAGAAATGGCGCTTTTACTGCAATCATTAAAAGAACAGCATTCCTCTCCGATAACGATATTTCAGCAAGCCTGGGCGAAGCATCATCGTCATACGGAAGAAATCGATACCGAAGATTTTATGTTGAGAACGGTTTTTCCACCGATCTTTGATAAATTGATGAAGGAAGGTTCTGTCTCGAAGGGGCTATCTCTTAATGATATTGTCCAGCTAGGCAGTCAAATCGAATATACCGATATGCCTTTATCCACTGTTCAGAATTGGGTGAAGCGTGATGTCAAAGAAATCATCGGAGCACCTAGAATGGGGAAAAAATACGGCGTGAATCAAGCAGCGCTGTTGTTCATCGTCGATGACTTAAAGCATACGTTAGACTTTGTATCGATCCGAACGATGCTTGGGTTCTTGTTCAATCATCCTGATACCGATGATGACGATATCCTGCACCCGCTCGATTTTTATGCATTGTATGCTGGAATTTTTGAGGAGCTAGATCAAAATAACGATCAGCTGCTCGATATCGGGCCGAATCATGCAAAAGCGCTGCACAAACAGGACCATCTCACAGAGGAGCTTATCCTCCGTCGAGTCAAGAAATCCGTAGAACAGCTCTCGCACATGGATTCACAGCAGCAGCGAAAGCTGCAATATGCGCTCTCTATCGCAATCATATCTGTGCAAACCGCCTACTTCCGCCACATGGCGAACAGCTTCTACCATGCGACGATATTTATATAACTGCTGACAAAACAAGCAGCCTTCCGCTCAGGAAAGGCTGCTTGTTTTTCTGCTTTAAATAATGTTGGAAACCTGCCAAATAACAGGTGTCACTTGTACCTCTTCATTCAACCAAAGCTGCGCAATTTTCTGGAACATCTTCGGATCGCCGCTGCAGAAAAACCGATGGTACGGGGCAACAGGTGATTTTCGCAGCAGCTGCTTATGACTCAAGATCGTACTGACCTCACGTGCGGTTTCTTCCGCAGAATTGATCAATTCCACATCAGGCCCCATCACTTTCGCTATCGTGTCCTGTAAAAACGGATAGTGTGTGCATCCTAATATCATGCAATCGATCGGATACTGTTTCATCGCCTGCAGCGCATCCTCGACGATACTCATCGTTTCGAGTGTATCGAAAAGACCCTTTTCAACGATGGGCACGAACTGCGGACAAGCCATGCTGTACACCTCGATCTGCGGTGAGATCGCTTGCAGTGCTCTGCGGTACGCTCCGCTCTTAATCGTACCCTCCGTTCCAATGACGGCTACTTTCGCATTTTTCGTTTTCGTGATCGCTGTCCTCGCACCAGGCTCAATAACGCCGACAACCTCGATGTCGACCGATTTCCGAATATCCGACAACGCCGCCGCTGTCGCCGTATTGCAGGCAATGACGATCATCTTGGGATGAAACGGAAGCAAAAAGTCTACGATTTGCCTAGTGAACCCGCGCACTTCTTCTGCTGATCGCGGGCCGTAAGGAGATCGCTCCGAATCTCCAAAGTAAATCATGTTCTCTTGCGGGAGCTGCCTCATGATCTCCTTGGCGACGGTAAGACCGCCCACCCCGGAATCTAGGATTGCGATAGGTCGCTGCACGTTCAACCGCTTCCTTTTCTGAAGTTTTACACATTCACGTACAATCTAAAATATGTACTTCCCATTTAAAATGGAACTGGTTTTTACACGGTGTTGTTTCGTCCATAAAGGAAGCCATCCGTTTTAAGCTGCTTGTCTCTTTGCTGCACGAGCAGTCATGATCAGCAGAAAGGTAATGATCATAAACGCGGTAAACGCCATAAAAGGAATCGTGACGAATCCAAAATAATTGACGTACGATTCATTGCAAGGAATAATGCCGCACGAAGGAACATTGGATTTAAATAAATCTACTTTTTGCGTTAAATAATGGAACAGCGAAACCGCGATCCCTAATACCGACATCGGCAGCGTATATATCGTTATTCTGTAATCTTTTTTTACTGCAGCGATGGCTAACAGCAGCACCAGTGGATACATCAATATTCGCTGATACCAGCAAAACGTACAGGGGATAAATTCCCGAATTTCCGAAAAATAGAGAGATCCAAGCGTCGCAATCAATGCGGTGCCAAATGCTAAATACAGACCGTTCTCCGTAAAAAAGGAGACGGACGACTGCTTCTCCTTCATCTTTGCTTCCCTCTTTTCTATTTTGACCCTACTTTGTATGATATCACCTAACGATGAAACGGCAAACTTTTTCGTTCTATTAATAATATTGTCCATTAAAAGTATGAAAGCAGACGAAAAAAAGCCGCTGCATAAGACTACTGCAGCGACGCATCATCTGAATATGCTGGCTCCATTTTATTTATCTGTATTCACAGAATCGTTGTCCAATGCTGCATTGTCTGCCTGATCCGTCCCTGTTTCTGCCGCAGGAGCCGATTGCTCTTTAGACTCCTTCCAATTTCGGATATCGGTTGCAATATGGGCTGCAGCCTCTTTCGCTTTCCCCGTCATTTCTCTACCCTTCGTACTGACGGTATCGAAAACCTCTTTTCCTCTCGTACTGACTGTGCCGTAAATTTCCTTTGTCTTTTCAGTCACATTTTGATACTGTCCCGCGATATCTCCGCGCAGCTCTTTTCCCGTTTTCGGTGCCAGCAGCAATGCGGCCGCCGCTCCGATAATCCCTCCTACAACTGCCCCCAGCAAAAAGTCTTTTCCGTTCATATTATTTTGATTATTGGCTTCCGACATGTGAATCCTCTCCTCCGTTATGATTTCGGTTCTTGATGATTGTTACGGCTTCGCTTTCTCCATGCGTTCCATAAATCGAATGTTTGTTGTGCCCAGCTTAAGGTATCTGCAATCGTGCTGCCGTTCGTATGTACGGTATTCCGTACACCAGAGTCCACCTTGTGTGATATCGCTGCAGAGGCTTGTTTAAATGATGCAGTGACCTGCTCTACCGCCTCTCCCACATGACGCGCTGAAGAAAATATACCATCAAAGGAAGCTATTTTCCCCTTCACTTCATCTGTCAATTGATGGGCAGATTGAAGCAATTTTTCGCTCTCTCCCATCACCCGATTCGTCTCCTGCTTCATCTCGTCTAATGTTCCTTGGATCTGCCGCATCGTCGATTTGGCAGTCTGGATTAGCGTGATCAAGAAGATGACCAATACGATAAAGGCAATGGCTGCTGCAGCTATAAACCATTCCATGACCAAACGCTGTCTCCTCCCCTCTGGCTCATAGGCAAACGCCTAAAAGGTTACTTACATTATAAGAAAGAACGGCACATATTGACACCGTTTATGACCAAAAAATGTGACATTTTCATTCACCATTCCGGAAATAATGAAAAACACTGTCATGATTTGGGGATGGATTACCGTTGTTGTGAAAATAAAAAAGCCTCTTCGTAAAAAGAGGCTACGTAGACTGCTTGATCGAATAAGTGCACTTTCCTCCGCCTTTAGCCAAGCATTCCGTTCGTTCTACCTGCTCGGTACCCAGAAGCGTTTTAAACAACTCCAATTCACACCTGCACGCCTGCTCATAGCGCTGAGCAACTTTGGAGATCGGACAATTATATTCGTGCAGCAAATAGCTGTCAGCTGAAATCTGCTCCAATTCTGCCATATAACCGGATTCTTTTTGGATAAAGGCCAGCTCTTCGACTTTCTCATGAAACGATTTCGTATCCATTCTTTGCTCATGCGTCCGCTCCAGCTTTCGCATGCGCTGCTGGAACAGCTTCGTCACCAGCTCATTGTCTTCTGTATCCAATTCTTCCAACAAATCTAATACTAATTTATGATAACCTTTCGGGAATAAATCATCGGCAGCCTGACTTAAATAATACATTTGGGTCGGCCGTCCCATCGCTTGTCTGACTCGCTTCGATTCAATCAAGCCATCCCGCTCCAAGGTGTTAATATGCCTTCTGACCGCCATTTCCGTTATTTGCAGCTGTCCGGCCAATTCACCTACGCTGGATGGACCTTTCATTTTCAGCAAATTCAGCAGCTGTTCTCGAGTGGACATTTCTTGTTCTGTCATCACTCTATCACCACCCTTAACGATATTTTAACCGATGAGAGTGGATTAGTAAATTAACAGATTAACATGTTTAATATATTTGGGAACTGATGTATGCTTTCACTTGTTCAGCGAATTCAGGGAGAGACTCGGGGATTTGATTCAAAAAAGGATGGCAACCTTTTCTCTCCAGCTTATAGTAATCCTGAACAAGCGGTTTCCTCCAGGCAACCCATTCCTTCAGTCGATCTGCCAACTGGCCGTGGAGTACCTGTTCCCCGCTGATGATTTCGATAATATCTTCGTAACTGCTGGCGTCTCGCATCAGAAAACCGTCGATCAAGCTGCTCCCCACATCGGTTACAATCTCAATGGCCAGATGCAGCACCCTCTCTTGAGCCAAGTGATGAACTGGATTATGATCCTCCCACTGCTCCATAAGCTGGCTGGCCGCTTGCACGATATAAGGAATCGTATCTAACCGAATTTGTATTTGCTCCTCGTTCACATAATACATCCGTTTTATTCCCTCCTTAGGTGACATCGCAACATGATTCAATGCCTATGTGTCTTTCGAATCTCTAGTTCCATTCTTCCTTTTGCTTTTTCGTTTTGCCCAAATGAGGGTGATAGCAAAGGTTAGCACAATCGCCAACAAGATGATGAAGCTGTCGTAATTCGTGCTCTCCGCATTGTTTTGACTTAATGGCATCGGCATTTTGTTCCATATCCATTGCATTTCCGTCATTTCATTATACTCCTCCAGCCGGTAAACTTACAGAACAAGGGACATGCCCCTTAACGGGCACATCCCTTGAACGAACCGGTCTCTTATGATTCAAAGTCTACAGCAACAGTGCTTTCCCTGACAGTGTTAACATATTCAACGAACTCTAGATGAACCGGATGCACTTGATACGCTTCAAGATCGTCCAATGAATCGAACGTTGTTATCAACGCCAAATCATACGATCTCTGGCTGCGGACAATGTCAACCCCAACCTGAAGCGACTTTAATTCCGGAATTCGGCCCATCATTTGTTCCAGCTTTTCTTTCGTTGTTTGGACCGTTTGTTGGTCCGGATTTTTCAATTTAAAGAAGACGATATGTGTAATCAAATCAACTCACTCCTATTAACCCGCATTTTGAGTGTCGCCTGTTTCAGCGCCAGTGTCAGTCCCTGCATCAGTCTCGTCCGACTCGTCAAAATAATTCGTAATTTCCGCATCTGATTTAAGACCGGAAATCCATGTCGCACCTTCCGCTTGCAATTTCTGATTCAGCACGATCCGATATACTTCCTCTTTTTTCTCCTCGTATGTCCAATCCTTCGGTACATCCGTTACTTTAATAATGTGGTACCCGTAATCCGTTTGAACGACACCAGATACCTCGCCTTTTTTCAATTGGAAAGCGGCATCTGAGAATTCCTGTACCATATCTTCGCGGCTGAAATAGTCCAAATTACCGCCTCTAGGCGCTGAACCGTCCGTGGAATATTCCTCTGCAAGCTTAGCAAAGTCGGCGCCCTCGTTAATTTGCTTCAGCAAATCATTGGCCTGCTGCTCATCTTCCACCAGAATGTGCGACGCACGAATCATTTCCGGTTCAGAATAGCTGGCCTTATACTGCTCAAACGTTGTCTGCAGCTCCTCATCCGTAATGTTGGCTTGTTTTTCAAACACTTTCGTCGCAAGAAGATCTTCCTTCAGTGCTTCTTTGAAGCTTGCTTCTGTATATCCGGACATGGAAAGCAAATATTGGAACTCCAGCTCAGAGCTGTACGTATTCTTATAGAATTCCAATTCTTGGTTCAATTCCTCATCCGTCATTTCTACATCCAATTGTTCCGCTTCTTGACGAATCAACTCGTCTTCGATCAATCTATTTAATGTGCCATTTTGATCCTGTTCCATCAGCTTGTCCAACAACGCATCCTTGGAAATCTCCACACCGTTAACTTCCGCAGCGGCTTCCGAATCGCCGCCGAACGGTTTAACGATGAGAAGCACCGCGATAATCGCTGCAGCCGCAACTAAGATCGTACCAATCAGCAGTCCGTTTCCTGCGCTCTTCTTGCTTTCTGTTTCCGATACCTCATTCGGTGTGTCTAATAAGGAAGACCTTTCTTCGGCAGTGACTTCCTGCTCTGCTGCAGCCGGTTCGACTTCCGTCTCGTTCTGCGAGTTGTCCGCTGTATTTTCTACATTTTCATTCACGTTCTCTGTTTCATTTTCCTTCAACGTCTCCGGCTGCTCGCCATCGATCCGTTTTTCATCGCTCATTTCTGGTCCCCCTTAAAAATGTACTGTTCGTATTTTAGCCTGCTCAAATAATATACCAAACTTTATGTGAAAACACATTAAAAACACATTAAAAGATCTATTTCCGGGAAAATGAAGCCGCCTGAACCGTTCAAAACAGCACGTTCCATGTTACCGGCGAATCATAAAATAATTCCTTTCACATTAAAATAGGACCGATTGTCAGCTCCGTACTCGCTTACCGACACTCAGTCCTTCTTTTTTTCAAATGCTTGCCTAAAATACTTTTTTAATTTGCGCAAATTTGAAAATGCCACGGTCGCATATTTTGATTCTTGAGAGATCTCCGGTTCGAAATAGACTTTCCCCATATTCGTATCTAAATGTTGAATATTTTGAATATTTGCAATTACTCCACGGTCAAGCTTCTCAAAGCCTTGTTCCTTCAAAATGGCATGTACCTGCTCCATCGAGGTCGGTTGATAAAATTTATCATCCTTCGTGTGGTACACCACATCCCGATTGTTCTCGACATTCACGTACCATATTTCTTCAATCGGCAGCAGATACGCTTCAATGCCCTCTTTTGTTTTTTTGATGACAGGAATGTCCATAAAATCCTCTCCGAGAGTAATTCATGAATTAGTTATTAAACGCGATGATGAACGGACAAAGCGGCGTCTAAATTGCATGATCCCGCCGCTTTTCCCGGCAGTTTTTGTAATCATGTTGAATTATTACTCCTTATTTTCCAACAGCTCTGCTGGTGGCTTGGGTGCATGAAGCAAAAGAAGGCTCTGGGTGGATACAAAAAACGCCGCTATAACAGTAAGCATGCTCACCACAGATCTTGCCGCCGATTTTGCCAACGTCCTCATCGCATTTCACCTCCTTTATCCTTTACTCCTCGTTCAATTTAGGCAACAGCGTTACACTTTGAATCAAACAAACTAGAGCAAATACGTCAGATTCCACAACTAAACCCGATAAGATGAATATACAGGAGGATATTTTGAAGTAAATGAGGTGCCGCTCCGGTATTTTTCTCCATTTTAACTTTTGTGGTGCATACAAAATATGAAGCAGCAAGCTAATAAACCCGATGGGCCAGATAACTGCAGCACTGACAGGAACGAATGGAACAATAGAGAGAATGGCAGATGAGACGATGATGCAGCTTTCCGCTTGCTTTAAATGGGATCCCCCGGATAAAAAGCGGATGATAATGAACAGAATGAGTGCCAGCATCGTCTCCGGGAAAGTGCCCAAAATCCCGGAGACAATAGATATGATGATGATGATCGAAACGATATTGATCATATTAATTAAAGCGTATTGCAGCACTTGCACGCTCGCTTCATGTACTCCACTAAATGATTTTAAGGATACGGCAAGTCTATAGCTGAACGCTTTAATCATGAATCTCTCTCCTCACGATTAATAATAACAAACCAGCCAATATCAAGATTAGGATAAAAAATGAAATATTGTAGAGATGCTCATTCCCGTGTGAATAAAAATTCGTATACATATTGACAGCGATGATGGTAATGACAAGCAGTCCAGCAATGATTAAATTCAAGCCTTTGAGCTTAACTGGAACATGGTCATTGTAAGGTATAAAGGTAAAACCGATTCGCTTGTACGAAAGCAGCGCGCAAATCGCCAAAGTTAAGATGAAAAATAAACATTGATGCAGGTAAGCCTCGCTGGAAAAAGGCTGAATTTGATCATATTCCATCAGTCCCAAGCTGACGAACGCCAGCATTTGTGTGCTTTGCAAAACCGCAGTATATAAAAAACCTGTCACAGCCATCAGCACCGAGTAAAATAATTGAACCTTAAAAAGCAGCCAAAACAGAAGGAACATTAACAGAATGGATACATACGATACCTGATCCATATCGAATTGTGCCCGCAGGTAATAGGATGTCTGTGACAATATCACCGCAGATGAAATAATTTGAATGATGTAATACTTCAACTGAAACCTGAATAAAACGAGCACAAACATAAAAAACGCAATGCTTTCTAAAATTGAGAAAAAGTTGAATGCAATAAATTCCATATCTTATTGACCCCTTACATTTATTGTAAAACAAAAGATATAAAAAATCTATGAAAATGATTCTTTTAAAAGAGTGATTTTATTTATATTTGAGTTGTCTATGTCTTTCTCATCCTTCTTTTGTCGGTTTCGGCTTCATCTTACAGGTGAAAAAGCTCCCTTTTTCCAATCTTACTAAGATTTACTGTAAGAAATAATAGACCGGCCAGCAGCGAAGACAAGCAAAACCAAAGCATAACCATGTTCAAAGTCGTGATGTAAGCGAGCAGCGATGTTGACGCCTCAATCAAATATGTATATAGCAATGTAACAGGTTTTGGCCGACTCCTGAAGTTCCCGGAAATGAACGTAAAGCCTAATCGATACCGATATACGATCCAAGCCGCGAAGATGGTTGTCACAATAACAGATCCCTGTACCCATCGTTTTTCCCATGAGAAAAAGGTCATTTCAGACAACGCCATCGTTCCTATTCTCGTGTACAGCAGCAAATACATCGAATGGACCCAGGCAGCATACATATTCGTTATAATGGAAGAAATCAGGCTTTGAAAAATCGACATGTGAAGCATATATGTATAAAACAAAACTGTCAGTGTAATGAGGCATAATGCGGCTGCAGTATCATGCCACACGAGATCCTTCCGTATATAATAGGAAGCGTTGGACATTAACACGGACAAAAAAATGACTTGCGGAATGCAGGCGGCCACCGGCTGGCGAAACAAGACCAAAACGAGCCATGTCATAGATGCAAATTCCAGCATGCCGAATATATGAAACCAGAATGCGCCCAATCCGTTCAACTCTTAATCACCTTTAAAAGAATCAATGATATGAGTCTTTAAGCCTAATATATCTTAATTTTCACTGAACGTCATTACTTAGAGGCATATCACTAGCGTTGCATAAATATTTTCAGATAATTCAGATTATTAGTTTCCAGGTGAAGGAGCTAAAAAGTTAAATGCTAAGCAATAAGGTGCTCCTATCCATTTGGTAAATATATACAGTTAGACT